>JAYSZD010000001.1:0-2430 GCA_043738185.1 Hymenobacter sp.
AACTGAAAATGGCTTTGGTCGTGGTGGATAGTTGAGTAAGCCCGATTTGGGAAGAAGCGGATAAGCTGCCGTAGTACCCGCCGCCTTGCCTCGGCGTGAGCGGTAGCAGTACAAGTTTACGCCGCGCCGCCAGGCGCCCCTTTGATGAAAGTCATGACGGGGCCTTGACATTGCGCATGCCGTTCGGGTGCCGTCGCCCGGTCCTTTGTCAATGATTGTGGCCCTAGCCCAATCACCGCCTTATGCCCCCTTCACTGCTGATTCTGACCGACTTTTTCCGGGCCGCCGACGAAGCGCTCGACTACGCCACCAACCTCGCCGCCCCCCTCGGGGCCCGGCTGATGCTGCTGCACGTGCGCCGCGATTCTATTCTCGACCCGGAGATGTTCACCGGGCAGTTGTCGGACCTGAGCCAGGAAGCCACGGCGCGCGCCTTGAGCCGGGTGACCGATAACCTGGCCGTGCCGGTGATGGCCGAAATCGGCCACGGCCGCGTGGCCTCCGCCGTGGCCGATGCCGTGAGCCGCCATCACCCGCTGCTGGTGGTGCTGGGCCGGCCCGACTACTCCAAAACGCCCGACGAGCTGGTGCAAACCACCGCGCTCGACCTGCTGCGCACGGCCCCGTACCCCATGCTCGTCGTGCCCCATGCGTTGGCTAATAGCACGTTGCCCCGGCGGGTACTGCTGGCCGTCGATGGCGAGGACTTCACACTGGGTTCGCACGCCGGGGCCATGCACCACCTGCTGCACGCACTGGGTGCCGAGCTGACGGTGCTGCACGTGGCCCCGGATGCCGCCCCGGACGTGTCGGCCGAGGAAGTGCTGGACTCGGTGCGGCGCACGGGGCTGGGGATTGACTTGCCGTCCCCCATGCGCTACCTGCACACGGTGGCGGCCCGGCCGGCCGATGGTATTCTGCACGCCGCGCAGGGCGGCAATATCGACCTGGTCATCGTGCTGGCGCGGCCCCGCAGCTTCTGGGGGCAGCTTTTCCACCACAGCGTCACGTCCGAGGTGCTGCTGCAAAGCCCGGTGCCCGTGCTGGTGCTCCCCACGCTGGCCTGACCAAGAGGGCCTAGGTCCCTGTAGCGCGGACTTTGTAGTCCGCGCCCCCCAGTTCATTGAAGCATTCAGATGGCGTAGGGGCGCGAACTACAAAGTCCGCGCTACAACACAATGATTTTTAAAACGCGCTAATTTATAGCAAAATTCTGATGAACAACGATTTGCAAGGTAAAACGGCGCTGATAACCGGCGGCTCTTCGGGTATTGGCAAGGCCGTGGCGCTGCTCTACGGGCAATATGGGGCCAACGTCATGGTGTCGGACCTCGACGAAACCCAGGGCCAGACGGTGGTCGCCGAAATTGCGGTGCTCCGCGCAACAAAGACCGCGCCCCTACCAGCCACGGCCAACCGCCCCATGCCGACGGACCGGGGCACCCGAGAAAAGGCAGCCCCGGTAAAAGTGGCGGCTGAAGCTTAAAGCTGCCACCCGCTTATCGGGTGGCGCAGTGGCGCAAGTGGACCCGTCATCCCCCGCAAAATATGCTGTTTGAGATATAACACACAAGACTGGGTAGCGTGCCGTGCTGCCCACCGCCCTTCCTAACCAGCTTTTATTATGGAACCCAACACCCTTGCGCCGCCCGCCGCCCGCGCCACCAATACCCCGCTCACGCCCGAGGCGCTCTGGCAACTCGACGCGTACTGGCGAGCGGCCAACTACCTGGCGGTGGGCCAGATGTATCTCTACGACAATCCTTTGCTGCGCGAGCCGCTGACGCTCGCGCACATCAAGCCGCTGCTGCTCGGGCACTGGGGCACCACGCCGGGCCAGAACTTCATTTACACCCACCTCAACCGGGTGATTTGCAAGTACGACCTCGATATGATGTACGTGTGCGGCCCCGGCCACGGCGGGCCGGCCGTGGTGGCTGGCACCTACCTGGAAGGCACCTACAGCGAGGTGTGCCCCCACATCAGCCCGGACGAAAACGGCTTGCGGAAGCTGTTTCGGCAGTTCTCGTTTCCGGGCGGCATTTCCAGCCACGCCGGGCCCGACACGCCCGGTTCCATTCACGAGGGCGGCGAGCTGGGCTATTCGCTCAGCCACGCTTTTGGGGCGGCGTTCGACAATCCCGAGCTGATTGTGGCCTGCGTGATTGGCGATGGCGAGGCCGAAACCGGCCCGCTGGCCACCGCCTGGCACGGCAACAAGTTTCTCAATCCCGCCACCGACGGGGCCGTGCTGCCCATCCTGCACCTGAACGGTTACAAGATTTCCAACCCCACGGTGCTGGCCCGCATTACGCCCGAGGAGCTCGACCAGCTGCTGCGCGGCTACGGCTGGACGCCCTACTACGTGGAAGGCCACGAGCCCGAGCTGATGCACCAGGCCATGGCCGCCGCCCTCGACGAGGCCGTGGA
>JAYSZD010000002.1:0-6020 GCA_043738185.1 Hymenobacter sp.
AATTAACTTTTCTGCTTCCGCTTCCGCATCGGCGTCCTGGTCAAAGCTATACAAGTGGCCCGTGGTCAGTTTTTCGAGGATGCGGGCGGAGTGCCCCCCCCCCCCGAAAGTTACGTCGACGTAGCGGCCGTCGGGTTGCAAGTCGAGCGCGGCCAGGCACTGGGCCAGCATCACGGGGCGGTGGTAGGCGGTATCGTTGGTGTATTCGCTCACGCCAGGGGGCCGCTTTGGGGCGGGGTTTCAACTGATAAAAACTTCTGCGCCAACTTACTAAAGGTCTGCTGGTCTTTTATGAGGTACTCATCGTAGCGGCTGGGGTCCCAGATTTCGCAACGGTTTCCCAGGCCCACGATAATAGCTTCTTTTTCAATTCCGGCATAGCGCAACATGCTGCGAGGTAGCATGAAACGGTTGATGGAGTCAAGCTCTACCTCCGTCATCCCGCGAAAGAAATTCCGCTGAAATTGGCGGTACTCCTCGTTGAACTCGTCCAAAGCCATCACCTTTTCATGGATGACCCGCCAGGCGGCCTGCGGATACAGCACGAGGCAGGGCTCAAAGCCGCGCACCAGGACTAGCTGATTGCCCGATTCCTCCGGCAAATTTCCCTTCACCTTGGCCGGGAGCACAAGCCGCCCTTTCGGGTCCAGCTTGCATTCGTATTCGCCGGACAACAGGTTCATGGGCACAGACCGCCAAGGTGAACGGAGACGGTATTAGCAAATGTACGGGAACCCCATCAAAAACCAACCACGATTTACCATTTCCTACCACAAATAAAAAACATGCTCTAAAGGCTGAAAATCGAACTATTCTGGGTTTTCAGGTCATATTAAAAGCCTTTGCATTGAGCCGGTCAATTCTTAAGCCGCCAAATTGGCAGTCGTCTCCGGTGGTTGCTGTGGGAGCACCGGCCGCGTCCTCCACGCCCGAATACCGCACATAACCGGTCTGGATTTCGTACGCCGGCTTACTAGCAGCGGCCTTACCTTTGCGGGTACAATGCGCCCTTATTCCTTGTCCCGTCGCCTCGCTAGTGTTATGCTGGCCGTGCTGGTGCTCACTACTTCGGTGGGGCTCACGGTGCAGCGACTGACCTGCAACATGAGTGGGCGCAGCATGGTAGCGGTTTCGGTGCCCGGCCCGGCCGACTTACGTGGCGGCACCGAAGAAATGGTGCCGGCTAAGTCCCAGGCCGCCGATAACTGCTGCGATTTCAGCCAACAGGTGCACAAGCTGTCGGTGGCCGCGCACGAGCTGACGGCCAAAGTGTTGTTGCACGCCCCGTTGCCGGCCACGGTAGCGGCTTTTGAGCTGGCCTGGCCTGCTGGGCGGGCGCTGGTGTTTTCGAAAGCCCCCGCACCCCGCTGGTTTGCGGCCGACTCTTCCCCACCCCTGGGCGGACGCCGACTGCTGGTATTTGTCTGCACGCTCGTGGTTTAGGGTTTCTGAGAATGCGTTGCGCCATCACGGTGGCAAGCAAGGCTCCTCTGCGCGACTACGAGCCGCGGACTTTTCAGAAGCACTTAACTCACTACCACGATGAAATATTTGTGCGGGAAGCTCCGGCTACCCTATTTGCTGGCCCTGCTCTTACAGGGTATATTTTCCGGCCGGCTATCGGCCCAATCCTCAGCCATTGCGCCTGTACGAGGCGAAGTAACGGAAGCTGGCAAGGCCACTCCCCTACCCGGCGCCGTGGTGCGCTGGCTCCTCGACGACGGCACTAATGCCGCTACGGTCACGGCTATTACCGATGCTGGCGGGCACTTTGTACTGATGCGGCCAGCTCGCGCGGCCTCCCGGCTGGTGGTGCAGGCGCTGGGCTTTCGGGCCGATACCCTAGCGGTGCCCGTGGGCGGCGCGCCTTACCTGCGGGTGGCCTTGCGCGGAGGCCAGGAGTTGGGCGAAGTCAACGTGACGGCCCGCGCCCTGGCCTACTCCGCTCTCACGCCCGCCAGCGTTCAGGTAATTTCAGCCGCCGACCTGACCAAATCGGCCTGCTGCAACCTGGCCGAAAGTTTCGAGACCAATGCGTCGGTAGAAGTAACGACCTCCGATGCGGTGTCCGGGGCCAAGCAGATTCAACTGCTGGGGCTCGATGGTAGCTACTCGCTGCTGACCGTGGACAACCAACCAGCCCTGCGCGGCCTGGCGGCGCCGTACCGCCTAGGCTACCTGGCCGGCCCCTGGATTGAGAGCATCGAAATCATCAAAGGCACGGGCTCCGTGGTAAATGGTTACGAAGCCATTTCGGGCCAGGTGAACGTGAAGCTCAAGGAGCCGGACAAAACCGACCAGCTGCTCTTCAACGTGTATGGTAACGACCTGGGCAAGCTCGATGTCAACCTGAACGCCTCGGCGCGCATCAATACCAAGTGGAGCACGCTGCTCCTGCTGCATTCCGACCACCTGGGCAACCGCGTGGACCGCAACAAGGACACGTTCCTGGACTTGCCGCTGGCCACGCAGTTCAATGCCTTCAATAAGTGGAAGTACTTGTCGGGCACTGGCATTGTGAGCGAGGTGGGAATTGGGGCGCTGCGCGAAACGCGCCAGGGTGGCCAGACGGGCTTCCGCGATACCGGCGGCGATGCGGCTTATTTCGAGCACTACGGCATCACGCAGGCCACTACGCGCTACACCGGCTATTCCAAAACGTCCTATACCTGGCCCACTCGGCCCTTCCAGAGCCTGGGCCTGCTACTGAGCGGCACCGACCATGATTTCACCTCTGCCTATACGCCCGGCTACTCGTCGGCTACTGCCAGTGGGCCGCGCACCTACGATGGCCGGCAGCGCACCGGCCTGGGCACGCTGCTTTTCCAGAGCGTACTGGGCAATACCTCGCACGTGTACCGCACAGGCCTCAGCTTCCTGTACGACGACTACCGGGAGGTTTTTCGGGATGGCTATCGGTATTCTATCGAGACGCCGGCCGAGGCCAACCTGCGCGAACACCGCGACCGGCGGGAGCTGGTGCCCGGTGCCTTTGCCGAATACACCTACCAGAACAACCGTAATTTCACCTTCGTGGCGGGCCTGCGCGCCGACCACCACAATCTCTACGGCTGGCAGCTCACGCCCCGGCTCAATCTTAAATACGACCCCGCCAAGAACACCGTGCTACGCCTGGCCGTCGGTCGGGGCTTCCGCGTAGCCAACCCCATTGCTGATAACGCTGCCTTGCTGGCAAGCGCCCGGCAGTTTCAGATAGCGCCTAACCTGCGCCCCGAGCGAGCATGGAACCTGGGCGGTAGTGCTACCCAGTATTTCACCGTACTGGGGCGGCAGGCCACGTTCGTCGTGGACTACTATCACACCGAGTTTGATAACCAGGTAGTAGCTGATATGTACACGGCCGCCCGCAACGTCATCATCGACAACCTGGTGCCCGGCGGCCGCTCCTTTGCCCGCAGTTTCCAGGCCGAGTTGCAAGTGGAGCCGCTGAAAGGGCTTCAGGTGAAGGGCGCTTATAAGTACCTCGACGTACGTACGACCTACAATGACGTATTGCTGCCCAAGCCCCTCACGCCAACCAATAGGGCCTTTCTCAACCTGGGCTACGCCAGCGCTTTCGATAAATGGCGGGGCGACCTGACGGTGCAGTGGTACGGGCAGCGCCCGCTGGCGCCCATCAATAGCGGGCACACGCACGGCAGCGGGCAGGAATACATACTGGCGGTAGCGCCCCGATATACCCTCCTCAACGCCCAGCTTACCCGTGGCTTTAAGCGCCTTGATTTGTACGCCGGGGTTGAAAACCTGACCGATTACCGCCAGACCAATCCCATCCAGGGCGCGGCTAACCCTTTCGGTCCCGACTTTGATGCCGCTATGGTGTGGGGTCCGGTTTACGGCCGCCTCACGTACGTGGGCCTGCGCTACCGTATCGAGTAGCCGGCCGCTTAAATCATCACCGGCGACTTTTTGTGGCCGCAATTTTGTTACAGCCATTGTCACTGCCCAATAACCAACCTTTTTTATGAAATACCTGTTTTTCCTTCCGCTTGCTGCCTTGTTGAGTTTCTCCAGCGCCCAGGCTCAAACTGCTCCGACAGCTCCAGCCAAATCAGCCAGCACCAGCGCGGCCACGGCTCAGTTCAAGACGTCGGCCGTGTGTGAGATGTGCAAAACCCGCATTGAAAAAAGCCTGGCCTATGAAAAAGGGGTGCAAAGTGCCGTGCTCGACGTACCCACCCAAATGCTCACCGTAACCTACCGCCCCGATAAAACCTCGCCGGCGGCCCTGCGCACCGCCGTGCAGAAAACCGGCTACGACGCCGACGACCAAACTGCCGACGCCCGCGCCTACAACCGCCTGCCCGACTGCTGCAAGAAGACCAACGCCGTCCACTAAATCACGGATTCGTCGGATTAAAGGCGGATTACGCGGATTTTGTAGACCGCTTGGTTTGAGGTTGTTTATTCCAAATAGAAAAGGCCATCCTGTTGGATGGCCTTTTCTATTTGCAGTAGCTGAGCGTAAGAACTCGTCTACAAAATCCGCGTAATCCGCCTTTAATCCGACGAATCCGTGATTAGAATCCGCGGTTCAGACTACTTTGCTTGCCATAGCCGCCACCACGGCAGGTACGGCTGGTCGTGGTGCTCGTAGTGGTAACCAAAAAAGTAGCAGCTGATAAAGGCCCAAGCGTGGTGCCGAAATTGGCTGCGCGACTTGTGCTGGTTGTCCGGGGCGTGCTCGCCACGGTGCGGCAGGTAGGTACCGAAGAAGAAGAGCTGTAACGTAGCCAGCAGCGCGGGCACCATCCAAAAGGCAATGACATTGGCCTGCGGAAACCACAATTTCAGCACATTGTAAGTGAGGGCCATCAGAGCGACTTGCCACCAGGTCACGTAGTTCCAGGCGAAGCGCAGGAGCCAGGGCAGAAAACCGGGGTGCTTGCCATCGTGGTAGTCGGGGTCGTCGTGCGTGCCCACGTGGCGGTGGTGGGCGTGGTGCATGGGCAGCTGACCGGGAAACCAGTTGTACGCAAACAGGCCGGCGGCAATGGTGCCGATGGTATTGTTGAGGCGCTTATTGGCACTCACCAAGCCGTGCATGGCGTCGTGCGCCGTAATGAACAAGCCGGTGTAGAGGTGGGTTTGCAGCAGCAGCAGCAGATACGGCGCCGGGCTCCGCCAGTCAGGCTCATAAAAAGCCAGCAGAAAAGCCAGCAGGCCCACCCAACCTGCGAAAACCAGTGCTGCTACCGCCACGCCCTTCTTACCCAGCGGCGCGGGCGCCACGCGACGGGCGGCTGGGGCATTGGGGAGGTGCGAATTGGCAGTAAGCGGCATAGGGAAGAAAAACGTGAGCGACTTATACAAGGCAAGGCCGGCATCCAAAATTCCTGGATTCCGGCGCAGATTACAATCCGGCTAGCCGGTCGCGCACCTGCTCCATCAGCCACATAGGCGTGCTGGTAGCGCCGCAAATACCCACTGACTGGCCAGGCTGAAACCACTCGGACTGAATTTCACCCACGTTGGAAATAAAATGCGTTTGCACGTTGGTTTCCTTGCACACCTGATACAAGACCTTGCCGTTGGAGCTTTTGGTGCCCGATACGAAAACAACCTGGTCGAACTGGGCGGCAAAGCGGCGCAGGTCCTTGTCGCGGTTGCTCACCTGCCGGCAAATGGTATCGTTGGCATTCACCGCAATGCCCCGGCCTTCCAGCTCACTCTTGATATTGTAGAAGCTGTTGGTGCTTTTCGTCGTCTGACTATAGAGGGTGAGGTTCTCAGGCAACTCGTGCTGGAGCAATTCCTCCAGGTTTTCAAATACCACGGCGTTGCCGCTGGTTTGGCCCAACAGGCCGAGGACCTCGGCGTGGCCGTGCTTACCGTAGATAAAAATCTGTTCCTTTTTATCGTAGCTGGATTTAATGCGGTTCTGGAGCTTGAGCACCACCGGACAGCTGGCATCAATCAGGGTCAGGTTATTTTCCATGGCCATCTGGTAGGTGGCCGGCGGCTCGCCGTGGGCCCGAATGAGCACGGCTTCGTCGCGC
>JAYSZD010000003.1:0-2423 GCA_043738185.1 Hymenobacter sp.
GGCCCGCACCTGGGCCAATGAGAGGGGTTTTTCGTGCCGCAGCCACGGCAGCACGTCCCAGTAAGGCCCCAGGGCGTGGCTCTGTGTGGTATCGCGCAGCACCAGCGGCGCCGCTGCCCGCAGGTCTAATGCCACTCCTATCAAACAGCACAGAAAGATGGCCGTCCACTTCATCCGCCGGATTGTTAGTGCGCAAGCCCCGCCATCAAGGAGGACGGGCAGCCGCTAAATTAAACAAAAAATTGTTTGACCATATCAACATTCAGACTAACCGCATTTAGCAAAGGCGGTTAATTCCGGGCCTTTACCCGCATGTCTCTGCTGACCCAATTGACCCAGGTGCCGAATTTTCGCCGGCCGGCGGGCAATTTTCGTCATCCGCTGCTTTATGTTGTTGTTAGCAGCGTGTTCGAGCACCTGGACGCGGCAGCGTTCAACCAAGCATTTTTGGGCTGGGTACGGGAGCTGTTGCCGGCCCCGGTGCTCACGCAAGTTTGCGTGGATGGGCAGACGTTGCGCCGCTCGGGCGGCCCACCTGTGCCTGGGGCAGGTGGCCACCACGGGCAAGGGCCACGAACTGGCCGCTATCCCCGACGTGCTGGCGTTGCTCGACCTCTCGGGTGGGGCGCTGGTCAGCCTCGACGCGCTGGGCTGCCAACCGGCCATCGCGGGCCATATAGTGGCCCAGGGCGGGTACTATCTATTGGTTTTCAAACAGAACCAGCGCGGGCTGCGGGCCGAAGCCGAGCGGGCCTTGCATAACCTGGCGCCCCAGCACGCGGCCCACGGCTGGGCCAGCCACAACACCCCTGCCAGCTGGCTACTGGATGTGGTCTTCCGCGAGGACGAGGCCCGCCGTCGCGACCGGGTAGCGACCCGCAGCTTCGCCGTCTTACGCAAACTGGCGTTCAACCTCTTGCAGCAAGGAAAATACCAGCCTGGAAGTCTGCGGGCCCGACGACGGAACGCGGGCTGGAACGATAACTACATGACCCAACTCCTGATCCACGCCCGCCAAAACGACCGGGCGACTGCTTCTGAGGTTTGATGCGTAAGCCCTTACTTTTTGGATAATTAAAGCTTATTCGGAAGACGTGCAGAATTTCGCGGGTACGGGCGCGGAATACGCCCGGAGCGGACTGCGCACCCGCAGGTTGTGCAGGCTACAAGCCACTACCATGACCGTGTTGCGCCGCCATTCCCCGCGCAGGCGCACCGTATCGGCCACCATGCGCAAACGCTTAATTTCGCTATGCGCGTGCTCGATAACTACACGCAACGTACTCATTAGCTGATTGTAGAGCTGTTGCGACAACGTCAATTCCCGCTTCGGGGGCTTCTTGTGCGGCATCTCCACCAGCACCCCGGCCGGGGCGTGGCCCAGCAGCCCTAAATCCTGGCGCAAGACGCAGCCAGCCGGCAGGTGCAGCGCGTAGTCATCGGCCAAGCGCTTGTTATGCTGGCGCCCGCCCTCGGTGGGCGAGAGATAATGCATTTACTGCGTTGTATCACAAAGCGTCATGTTCTTGATGCGATGGTCTTTTTTTTAGCGCTATACTCCTCGGCCTGCGCTTCGTAATCTGGGTTGCGCGGCACGCCCCGTTCCACCCCATCATAGGCGAATACCGGCTCCGGGTGCGCGGCCAGGCGCTGTGCCAACATGGCCCCGTCGCGCACAGGCAGTAGCCCGCGGCCGGCCAGCACCTGGTTGAGCACTCCCAGCAGGGCCGTGGCCAACTGACTCACGCGGGCTTGCGAAACCCCGAAGCTAGCCGCCTGGTGTTGCTGCAATCTGTTGCTTTTTTAGTAGGTAATCAAAAAAAACAACTTCACGTCGCTACCCGCCAGTACGGCGTTAGCCCGCTCGCAGTGGGCCACAAACTGCCGCCGTTTACCTTCCAGCGTGTGCCAACGGTGGTAGCGCTCCCAGGCGGGGGCGAAGTCCGTGAGCAAGTCGTCAAACTTGGCCACATGTAGGCTGCTCAGGGTCAGAAACTGGCGCGGTTTCTCGCGTAAGGCTACATAATCCATGCTCAAAATTACAACTCCGCCTCGTGGGATAACTTAGATCCTATCCTGAAAATAAGAGGGAATGTCGCCAGACGGTATTGGCACAAGCCAAGGGGCGCAAGGCTTCGTAGTTGGCCACTTTCTTTTCCCAGCGGATGAGCAAGCGCCGGAAGCGGTGGAACCAGGCATGGGTGCGTTCAACGAGCCAGCGGCGGGCGCGGTAGCCGGGCGTGCGGCAGCGGTCGGCTTCTTCGCCCCGGCCCAGGAGGTGGACCCGGTAGTCCTATTGCGCGAGCAGCCAGCGGATGGCTTCGGCGTCGTAGCCCTTGTCGGCGCAGAAGCCTGGGGCAAAATCGCCTTCGGCCGGCGGGGGCAGCACGGGCATCGAATCGAGCACGGCCTGTACTTGCTTG
>JAYSZD010000004.1:0-6003 GCA_043738185.1 Hymenobacter sp.
ATGGTGGTGAACAAGCACCTGCTGAAGGACCTGGTGGCCCTGAACCTGTGGAACGACCAGATGAAGCAGGAAATCATCGCGGCCAACGGCTCGGTGCAGGGCATTGCCCGCATTCCGCAGCACATCAAGGACCTGTACAAGACGGTGTGGGAGATTTCGCAGCGCCGCATCATCGACCAGGCCGCCGACCGCGGGGCCTACATCTGCCAGAGCCAGAGCCTGAACCTGCACGTGCAAAACGTGAACTTCGGCAAGCTCACCAGCATGCACTTCCACAGCTGGAAGCGCGGCCTGAAAACCGGCATGTACTACCTGCGCACCAAAGCCGCCGCCGACGCCATCAAGTTCACGGTGGAAAAGCAAGCCGCCGAAACCCTGGAGCCCATGGCGATGGTGGAGCAGAACCAAAGCGACATGAGCTGCTCGCTGGATAACCCGGACGCCTGCGAGGCGTGTGGGTCGTAAGGAAGATTAGAATGTATTTAAAAGGCCCCTAATGCTTGAAATAAGAATTAGGGGCCTTTTTCTATTTATCGACTATTAAAATAATAATTTTGGAAACGTTAGATGAACTTCGGAACTGGGCTTATAAACTCAAGGAAATTAATACTATTGACGCATCAGATGCAGAAGTAAAGTCTCTATTAGGCCAACTAGGAAGTACCAATATTTTCACTGCCCAAGTGAAAATGGGTAGCACAGTGATTAGGGCACGTACAGAATTAGACTTTGATAATTCAAATCAAATTCTATTTGAGAATCAACTGTCTTACCGTCAAGACCTCAATAAGGTGAGAAGAGGTAGGTGCAATCTTGATAAAGAAGCCGCTTTTTACGGCGTATTAATGACCGAACAGAATAAGCTAAAGGCCAAAGACCGGTTGACATGCTTCTCTGAAGTATCGAAAATTAAAGTTTTGGAAGAGGGAACGCAGGGAGTGGAATACACCACCACGGGTATTTGGAGAGTGACAGAACCATTCGAAGTTTTTGCTTTCACTCATCATGAATCACTCAGTAATGCCCATGAGTTAACAGCCGAAATGAAGCGTGAATTCGCTCGGTTGGCTAGTGAGGATGATACCATCGATAAAGAAAAGAGTACATTTTTCCAGGAGTTCTTTTCAGAGATATTTGGTGACCCTGATTCCTCTTACAAGATTTCATCTTGCATATCTTCTTTATTATTCGGTTTGGGGTGCAAAGGAATACTTTATCCTAGCGTCCAAACCAAAGGATTAGGACTCAATCTTGCACTGCCTCCATCTACAGTTATCAACCATCTACGAATCAGTAGCGCACTTGTGGAGAAGGTTCACAAGGTTGGCAAGAAGGTGGTAGCAGACCCTTTTCTGGAATGCTACGAAGTTAACCAAACTGATAAGGGCAATAAGTTCGTCTGGACAGAAGGTCATGCAGCCGGCAAGGCCGGTTTAGAATACTTGCTGAAACCGGATAAAGAATAGCAGCAGCCTTCGCGCCGGGGGCGGCAGGGGTGTTTTTGAGCTATTCCTTCCTTGTATCGTACTGCACGAACTTCTCTCCCCCAGCCCCTACAAGTTCTGTATGGCCGCCGTAGTTGACATGGTTCATCGTCAGGCCAACGATTGAAGTGCCGCCAGCTTTTAACCGAACCATTGCCCACAAATGGATGCGTTCATACCGCAGGTTATCGGCATCCCCATCATTGTACACAGCATAAGCGGGCACGCTTGGCGCAACAAGTTGCTCAACACTGACAATGTCAGGGTCCATCAAATGATGTTGGTCACTGAATTCTTCGTCAAACATCGCGGGAAAGAACAGGTAGGTAACACTGCTTCCGCAAGGTAGTATCACTAAGCCGCTGCCGCCCGGGGAGCGGCTGGTTTGTTTTTGGGAAAGCTTGCGCAGAATTACAAGAAACTTAAGCTTCCTCCGCCGCTGGCGCGCCGGGGGCGGCTGGGGGTGGTTTGGGGCCGTGGGGCCAGATGTAACTTAGCCACATGGCGACTCCTATCTCCCCCAACCATCCGCGTATTACCACCGACTACGATATCTGCCACGGGCAGCCGGTGGTACGCGGCCTGCGCTACCCGGTGTGGTCGGTGCTGGAATACCTGGCCTCCGGCATGAGCGAGGCCGAAATCCTGGCCGACTACCCGGACCTAGAAGCGGAGGACCTGCGCGCCTGCCAAGCCTACGCGGCATCCATGCTGAAAAAGATAAGCCAAACGCTGGCCGGTGATGGTACCCGGCGGGCAGTGACGAAACAAGAGTTTCTGGCGCACCTGATAGAAACCGGCAAGGTGCCGCCCGGTACCTTTCTGAACGAAAAGGAACAGCTACCCGTGCGGCACTAGTTGCCTACGCGGCGTATTGCAGGGCCGCTTGCAGGTCGGCGGCTACGAGGTCGGGCATCTCGGCCAGAATCTGCTCGGCGGTGAGGCCGGCGGCGAAGAGCTGGAGCACATCGGCCACGCGGATGCGCATGCCGCGAATACAGGGCCGGCCGCCGCACTGGCGCGGGTTGGTGGTAATGCGATGCTGCCAGGATTCCATAGGGTGAAGATACTATTGTTTCATTCAGCTGCTTCCGCGCCGGGCGCGGCTGGGGTGGGGTTGGGCGATAGGGATTTGCTGACCGCCCACTTCCCGCGTGAACGAGGCATCTGTTAAGTCAGATTATCGGATTCTATTATTCTTGTTGGTCAGGAAGTTAAATGGGCAAAATGGTTGTTTGAGGTGCTGTGTAAAGTCCCTTTGGTGTAATTATTGATTTCCTGCCTGGAGCCGAAGCCCATACTTTTGGTTCATAATCAACCCACTAATCCTTTTGCCACCATGCGGCCTTTAATACCCTTTCTTTTCGGGGCCATTTGCCTCCTGACTGCCTGTACGAAGTCCGACCCGGAGCCCGAACTGCCTGCTGCCAGCCAGCAAGGCTTAAACACGGGAGGGTTCTTACTGAATGGCGTCGCGTACCCGGCGACTGGCTGGACCGGCCCCTTTTTGAGCATGGGTGGTGGAGTTGGTCCATTGGAGGGAGGATACATCATCCCTGTTCTGCCTGGTTATCAGGTCAGGCCGGATTATAGCCTAGACATCAATAGCAAGCGGGGAGAAAAAAAGGTGAGAGTTACCCTGTTTCTGCGCAAGCCCCAGGTTGGAGAACTGTTGCTAAACCGTGATACCGGCCTGCCGCCCATGGCGCGGGACAGCACCGTTTTTGACCACGCAAGCGTCTACATCAGTGACGAGAACGGGAGCTACGAGCTGTACAGCACCAGTAGCCGGCACACGGGCCGCGTAAACATGAGCCTGCATTTTCCAAGCGAAAGAGTCAACCTGTCGGCTGGCACCTTCGACTTTACCGCCGTGAGCACCTCCGACCCCAACAAAACAGTGCGGGTGAGCTCTGGCCGTTTTGACCGCAAGCAATAAAGGCTGCCTTGAGCCTCGCCAGCCGCCCCCTCCTCCGGGAGCGGCTGGTTTGGGGTCGGGGCCGTGGGGCCGGGTCGTAACTTAGCGGTGCCACCGCCCATCTACTCGACCAATAATGAAACCCTTCGCTGAATTAGACATCGTGCAATTGCAGCAAGCGCACCCCGAATGCGGCTTACTGGTTGGGGCCTTGGGCACCGTCGTGTTGGTCCACGCGCAAGGCGAGGCCTACGAGGTGGAGTTTGTGCAGCCCGATGGCCAGACCCAAGCGGTGCTGACGTTGCCCGCAGCGGAAGTAACCAAGCCTTTGCAACAGGCCGCGTAACTTCTCCCTTGACTGAACAACACCCGCCACGCCTCTGCTTCTTCGGACGCACGCGCACCAGGGCGGGTTTTTTGTTGCGGTGGCATCTTTCAGCCGCTGCCGCGCCGGGGACGGCTGGGGTGGTTTGGGGCCTTGGGACAACCGCGCCGCTTCTGGCGTTGGTGGCAATCAAGTAGTAGATTGCCCATCCTAATTCATCGCCCGTGAAACCCATTCCATACCAACAGTTTGTCGCTCTGCTGAAGCTGCTGGGCTTGGTGCTTGTTCGCACCGAGGCGAGCCACCAGCACTGGGATTTTCCGGCCGACGCGGGCAAAAGGTTGCTTCGACACCTGATTATCCGCGACAAGGACAAGGATATTCCGGTGTTGCACATGCACACCAATCTGGTGACGCTCGAACTCTCGGGCGTGGTGACGCGGGAGGAGTTCAACCGGATGCTGGCAGAACAAGCGAATCCGAAAGCTGCCAAAGCCGCTGCACGTAAGCGCAAAGGCAAGGAATAAAGGCATCAAAAAAAGCCCTAACCGTATTGGTTAGGGCTTTTTTAGTGGAATAATCAGGCGGCACTAAGCAGGCAGCAATACTTCTTCGGTGAGGATGCGGCGGCTGCGGGAGGTACGGTTGAGCAACTCGATGGGCAGACGCGGAGGCTCGTACACGGGCTCGGGCTGCTTGAGCAAGCGCCAGCCTAGCGCCAACAGAAACTGGTCGAGGGTGCCGCGCTCGGTGGTGTCTTTGATGAAAATGGCCAAGGCTTCTTCGAAAGCGGCGCGGGCTTCCTCTTCGGTGTCGCCGTAGGAAGAGACTTCCAGCGCGGGGCAATAGGCCACATACTGGCCGCTGTCGTCGTCGAGGACGAGAAGGACCTCAATCTGGGCTTTGGCGAGGCGGCCATGCGGGTCAGTGGTGAGAGTAGCCATAAAAATTGAGGGGAATGAACAGTAGCGAAGATACAAGCCAACTTAGTGCTGCCAACGCAGGAATGAAACACTAGATTCCCCAGCCGCTGGCGCGCCAGGAGCGGCGGGGGAATCTAGTGGTTGATGGCGCGTGCAGCTCCTCGCACAGCGGTTACCTGAAATTGCAGCTGGTGCCGCTCCACAGGCTGGTAATGACGGCCTCCTTGCCGGGGCCATCCAGGAGGCCGTACAGGCCGGAGGTCGTGGAAAACTCCTGCCCCAGGGTCGATTTGACAACCTTGATGGCGTAGGCTTCTTCCAGCTCGGTCCGGGTCGACCCAATGCCGACCCCGGCCATGGTGGCTACTTTGGGCGCTGCGCCACTGGCTGCCCCCGCGTACCAGCCCACAAATTGCCACTCCCTGGCGGTGCCGGCTTTCTTCTCCTGAAACACCAGGGTCAGGCCGTTGCTCCACGAAGCCATTTTCAGGGGGCCGGCCCCGCATTCAGCATTGATTCCGATGCTTCTGGGTTCGGCCTGGAGCACCTTGCTCACTATGCCAACCAATTCTGCCTGCGGCATACCGAAGGGTATTTCCCGGGTAGAACCCATTGGTTGGCTCACCAGCTGCAGCGCATTCGAGGTCAGGGCCAGCAGCTGCGGGCTGGCCGAAATATTGGCCGGGGCTGCGGCGTCAGGCATTGGCTGGGCCGGGGCGGCCCCCGGCGCAACAACTGCTGCCGGGGTTTTTTGCGTCGCGTCCGAACTATCCTGACAGCCGGTAAGAAAAGAAAAGAGCAACGGAACGAGCACGAGTTGTTTCATAGAGTAGCGCATACGGCTTTTGCCCGGCGTAAGGTTAGCGCCCAGTAGCGGCGGGTGCACGGTTGGGGCCGGTAGGAACTGGTCGAGGGTGCCGCGCTCGGTGGTGGGAGCAGCAATACGAATGGAGCGGAATCAACATTGGCGAGGATACGCGCGAGTCCCGTGCTGCCAACGCAGGAATGAAGCTTAAGCTTCGTCAACCGCTGCCGCGCCGGGGTTGGGGTTGGGGTTGAAATAGAAATAACCCTCAGCACCTTGCCTGCTTTCAGCCGTGCTCCTGCCCGTCAAGTCAGCAAGTACAATCGATGTGTTACCAGGCAACCGTGCGGCCCAAAGAGGCATCAGAGGCGTGAGCAGCCAACCAAGGCTTTGCTCTCATGAGCCGCATGTTATCCGGCGCTCCTGCAAATGACTACTCGCACGATTGACAATTCGCCGCTGCTATATGCCCGTATTGGGGGCGCCCTCTACCTGGTTATCATCCTGTTTGGGCTGTTTGCGGAAGGGTTTGTGAGCAGTAAGCTACT
>JAYSZD010000005.1:0-6000 GCA_043738185.1 Hymenobacter sp.
AGCGAGCATCTGGCATCCGGGCCTTTGACCCAGACCCGAATGTACGCTGCGCGCACGCGCGGACTCGTTGCGGCCGCGCTACAGCCGCCCTTCCTCGTCGGCGCTGGCGGCGGCGCGGCGGGCCTGGGTTTTGCCGCTGCCGATTTTGCAGGAGAAGGTGAGCGTCACGCGGCGGCTTTCCCACTGGTTGTTCCAGGTCTGGTTCACGTTGGCGTACTGCAACGTGCTGCGGAAACGGTTGGTGTTGAACACATCGGCCACGCGCAGGCTGAGGGTGGCGCGCTCGGCCCAGATTTGCTTTTTCAGGCCCAGGTTCACGGCGCCGCTGGCTTTGGTGTGGAACAGCCCTTGCACGGAGGGTGAGCTGTAGCTGCCGCCCACCAGCAGCTTGTAGCTGCGGGGCAGGATGAACGTGTGTTCGGAGCTGGCTTCCCAGCTGTAGCGGGCCAGGCGCACGGGCTGGTCCTGAATGGTAGTATTCACCTGCGTGTAGCTGCCGCTCAATTGGTTATCGACGCCCCATCCCTTTTTGATGTCGGTATGGCCGCCCGAGCTCAGGGTGAGCGTGCTGGTTTGGGCCAGGTTCTGCGGGGTGCTGGTCGAAACGTTGGTATCGTCGTTCTGGCTTATCACTTCGTTCACCGAGTTGGTTTCGTGCAGGTAGCTCAGGCTCAGAACCTGAAAGTCTTTGTGCAGGTAGTTCAGCACGAGGGATTGGGAGAGCGACGGGGCCAGGAAGGGGTTCCCCTGCTGGGCGGTGTAGAAGTCGGTGTAGTTGAGGAAGGGGTTCAGGTTCTGGTAGGCGGGGCGGGTGATGCGGCGGCTCACGGAGGCGCTCACCTGGTTGCTTTCGTCGACTTTATAGCTGGCGAAAGCGCTGGGAAACAGCTGAAAGTAGTTGCGGGCAATGACCGGGCCCACGGCCGGCGTACCGGTGGTTTGGGTGAGCTCGCCGCGCAGGCCGGCTTTCAGCTCCAGGGCCCCGTAGCTGGTGTTCACGCTCAGGTAGCCGGCGGTGATGTGCTCGTCGTAGGCAAACTGGTTGGTGCGCAGGCCGTCGAGCGCCCAGCCGCCGGCCAGCAGCTTATCGAACTGGATGGCGCTGCGCGAAGTGACCCAGCTGGTTTTGGCCCCGGTTTCGGCCCGCCATTTGGTACCGGCGAAGGGGTGCACGTAGTCGATTTTGGCAGCCCGAATGGTGGTTTCCGACGAGGCATTGCTGCGCAGCTGCTCGGCCGGCCGGCTCTGCTCGCTGCCGGGCGCAAACACAACGTTATTGAAGCGCTGGTCTTTGGCGCTGCGGTAGTGTACGTAGTCGGCGGCGGCGCTCAGCTCGCGGCCGGCGCTGTCGAGGGCGAAGCGGTAGTACAGATTGAGGGCCTGGTTGTTGGCACTGCTGGTTTGGGGGTTGAGCATCTGGCGGCGGCCGCCGGGGTTGCCGGCCCGGTCGGTGGTCACGGAGTTGCTGGTGCTCACGGCATCGGTGTGGTCGAAGCCGCCGCGCAGCTGAATGCCGATGCTTTGCTTGGCGGTGAGGGCCACGTCGGCGCCGGTGGTGTAAGTGCCGGCGTAAGTGAGGGGCCGCCACACGTTTTCCTGGTTGAAGATGCTATCGCGGATGTTGCGAATCATGGTGAGGCGGTTGAAGGAGTTGTAGCGGCCGGCGTCGAGGCGGGCGAAGAGGCGCACCTTGCCCACGTTGTAGGCCAGGTTGGTGCCGGCCCAGCTTTTCTCGTAGCGGCCCTGGCCGAGGCCCAGGTTGTAGGTGCCGCTCAGGCCCGGCAGCTGGCTGCGCTTGAGCTTGATGTTGAGCACGCCAGCCGTGCCGGCGGCATCCAGCGAAGCGGGCGGGTTGGGCATCAGCTCAATCTGGCTGATGGCCGAGGCGGGCAGGGATTTGAGGTAGCTGCTCAGGGCCGCGCCGCTCATGTAGGTCAGCTTGTTGTCAATCATCACGGTTACGCCGGCGCTGCCGCGGTACACCACGTTGTCGTCTTTGTCGAGGGTCACGCCGGGGGCTTTTTTGAGGATGTCGAGGGCCGTTTCGCCGGCCGTGTTCAGGCGCTCCACGTTCACGATGGTGCGGTCGGCGTGCTGCTCCAGCATGGGCGTGGTGCCGGTTACGGTCACTTCCTTCAGGGCCGTGGCGGCGGCCACCAGGCGCAGGGCCGGCACCGTGATGGCCTCCTGCTGCGCCACCACGAACGCGGCGCTGCGGGCGCTGCGGTAGCTCAGCAGCAAGGCCTTCACGCAGTAGCGGCCGGGCTTGATGCCGCCGAAAGAGTAGCCGCCCTGCTCGGTGGTGGTTTGGGAGTTGGCGATGGCAGAATCGGGCAGGGCCAGCAGCACGGCGGTGGCGTAGGCCAGCGGCTGGCCGGCGCGGTCCAGCACGGTGCCGGTGGCGGTGGCCTGGGCGGCGGCGCGCTGCGGGAAAGCCGGCAGGGCGAGGAGCAGCAGAACGAAAAGGCGGCGGAAGCAGGAAAAGGTGTTCATAGCAAAGGGCGTTGGCGGTTTGATGGCTCAAAGGTGAGCCGGCCCATTCCTCAGGTCAAAAACATTATTCCAACGCCCCAAAACCCGCTGCTACTGCCCGTTTTGGGCATTTTTCGGTTTCGCATTCCAAAACCGGTCTTTCGCATAAAAAAGGTGCGGGCGCTGGCGGGCAGCGGTAGTTTTGGCCCTGCATCAACCTTCGCACCGCCATGGCCAACCTGCTCGCCAAATCCACTCTTCGCTGGCACGTGCTGGGCTGGCTGCTGTATGGCGGCTACGAGTTTCTGGGCGTGTTTGTCAATGCCAAGGCGCTTACCCGCATTAGCATCTGGCTCACAATTTCGCTTCTGCTTATCCGCATGGTGGAGTTCTACCTGTGCTACCTGATGGTTTATCCGCGGTTTTTTCGCTCGGGCCGCGCCCTGCAGCTCACCGTTGCGCTGCTGGGGGTGGTAGCGTGCTACATCGGCTCACGGGCTCTAATTGAAGAAGTGCTGTACCCGGCCGTGCTGGGCTTTCACAACTACAGCCCTGACACAACGGTAGGTTACTACATTTTTGATAATGCCTACTTCGCCAGCCCGATGATTGTCATCAGCGCCGCACTCTGGGCCGGCAGCGCCGCCATACGCCGCGAGCGCGAAAACCGCCAGCTCCGCGAAGAGAAACGCGCGGCCGAAGTGGCCTTCCTCAAAACCCAAATCAACCCCCACTTCCTCTACAACACCCTCAACATGCTCTTCAGCATGGCCTACCCGGTGGCCAAGCCCGTGGCTAACGCCATCCTGAAACTCTCGGAGCTGATGCGCTACATGCTGCACGACACGCCCGACGGCCAGGTGGAACTGACCCAGGAAATCGACTACCTGCACAACTACCTGGCCCTCTACCGCCTGCGCTTCCCCGACAGCTTCCACGTCGATTTCACCGTAACCGGCGAGCCCGCCGGCCGCCGCGTGGCCCCGCTCGTCCTTATCCCCTTCGTCGAAAACGCCATCAAGCACGGCGTGCTCGATGACCCGGAAAATCCAGTTCGCATTCGCCTCACTATCGAAGGCGGGCAGCTGCAATTCGAAGTCGAAAACCAGCGCAGCGACGACCACAAGGACGCCACCACCGGCATCGGCTTGCCCAACCTGCGGCGCCGGCTGGAGTTGCTGTACCCAGAGCGCCACACGCTGCAAGTAGATTCGGCGGCGAATGGGCCGTTTCACACGTCGTTGCGGCTGGTGGGGTGAGGTGACCCAGCCGCCGTACTTTGCTCCTCCAAAAATCCTCCCCATGATTCGCTGCCTCGCCGTTGATGATGAAGCCCCCGCCCTGCTCATCCTGGCCGACTACATCGGCCAACTGCCCTTTCTTACGCTGGTGGGCACCACTACCAACCCCATCGAAGCCCTGACGATGGTGCAGCAGGGCCTGGTCGATTTGGTGTTTCTGGATATTCAGATGCCCAAGCTCACCGGCCTGCAATTCCTCAAGCTGGCGGGCAACAAGTGCAAGGTCGTCCTCACCACCGCTTACCCCGAATACGCCCTCGAAGGCTACGAAAACGACGTGGTCGACTACCTGCTCAAGCCCGTTTCCTTTGAGCGCTTCTTCAAAGCGGCGCAAAAGGCGCTGGCGCTAATGCCCGGCCCGCCGCCACCCGCGCCAATGGCGGCGCCAGTTGCTGTGGCCGCGCCCGTTGCGCCCGTAGCAACTGGCGCCGGCCACATGTTTGTGAAGGGCGAGAGCAAGAACAAGTTTCTGCGCGTCAACTACGCCGACATTCTCTACATCGAGGGCCTGAGCAACTACGTATCCATCCACCTGCCCACGCAACGCGTCGTGACGTACCAAACGCTCAAGGAGCTGGCCGAAACGCTGCCGCAGCCGCCGTTTCTGCGGGTGCACAAGTCGTTCATCGTGTCGCTGGATAAGATTCGCATGGTCGACGGCAACACGATTTACATCCAGGACAAGGAAATTCCGGTGAGCGACACCTACCGCGAGCAGCTGTATAGGCTGATAAGAGAGCAGTAGCGGTGTAGCGCGGACTTTGTAGTCCGCGAGAATTTGGAAATGCTGGTTCACTCGCGGACTACAAAGTCCGCGCTACAATACTACCGCCGGTCCTCCCGCACGGCGGCCAGCGCCCGCGCCTTCGCCGCTTTGATGTGGCCGATAATTTCCTCCAGCCCGTACCCATCCGTAGCCCGCGCAAAGAGAAATGGCCCGTCGCCGCGCATCTTGCGCGAGTCGCGCTCCATCACGCCGAGGTCGGCTTTGATGAGGTCTTTGAGGTCGATTTTATTGATGATAAGCAGGTCCGACTGGGTGATGCCGGGGCCGCCCTTGCGCGGGATTTTGTCGCCGCCCGATACGTCGATGACATAGATGGAATAGTCCACCAGCTCGCGGCTGAAATGGGCGGCCAGATTGTCGCCGCCGCTCTCCACAAACAAGAAATCCAGCTTGAAGTCGAAGCGCTGCATGAGGCTTTCGAGCGCGTCCATGTTCAGCGAAATATCCTCCCGGATGGCGGCGTGCGGGCACCCGCCGGTTTCCACGCCCACAATGCGACTTTCATCCAACGCGCTGTGACGAATAAGGAATTCGGCATCTTCGCGGGTGAAAATATCGTTGGTGACTACGCCCAACTCGAACTCGTGGCGCAGGCGCTCGCACAATGCCTTTAGCAAGGCCGTTTTGCCGGTGCCCACCGGCCCGCCAATGCCCACGGTGAAGGCCCGCTTGCGGAAGTTGCGGTAGCTGGGTAGCCGCCGGGTTTCGCGCTCGTTGAAGTCGCCCGGCGACTCATACGCTTCGTGCTGGTGGCCGTGGAGAAGGAGGGCGAGTTTTTCGACAAAAGCCATAAGCAGTAGCGCGGACTTTGTAGTCCGCGAATGAGTGGAATGATATGGACTCGCGGACTACAAAGTCCGCGCTACTTAGTTCTGAAACAGCCGGGAATACATATCCTCGTGCAGCACCTGCGCCACATCCAGCATAAACGCCGAGCGGGTAGCCTCACCGTATTCCTTCTCCTGCTGCTGCGCCAGAAGATGCTCGAACACCGCGTAAAAATCGTGTTGCAGCTGGTGCCCCGCCAGCGGCCCCAGAAACCCGAGCCGGATGGCGGCACTGAGCTGGTCGCGCAGCAGCATGTGCAGGTACAGAATGCGGGTTTCGGGTAATGCGTAGCCCGCCGCCCGCAGCCCCAGCCCCAGCGCCAGCGTGAAATGCGGCGGCACGCTCCCGGCCGCAAACCACTCGGCAATGCGCTCGATGCCGGCCTCCGGGTAGAAACCGGCCAGCAGCTTCAGCCAGGTGCGGCCCTGCACGGCGCTGGCCCGGTGCAGGGCGGGTACCAGCAACTGGGCATCGTATTCGGCGGCCATTTCAGCGCAGTTGGTGTCGGGGTGAAAGCAGGCGTTGAGGAACGGGGTTTCGAAGCTGGCGGCCTGTTGCAGGTAGGCGTAGAGGTAGTTGCGCAGCCCGGTATCGTCGCGGACAAGGCCTAGG
>JAYSZD010000006.1:0-5992 GCA_043738185.1 Hymenobacter sp.
AACAGCTTGGAGGCGTAGGCCATACCCAGCAAGCGCGGCATTTGCGCGCCGGTGGGCGACACGTCGGCCGAGGAATTCTTGGTTTGGGTGAGGTCGGTGAGGTTGCCGTCTTCGTCCAGCATGCGGGTGGCGAAGTGGCCGTTCATGGCGCGGCCGGCGGTAGCGGGCTCAGCTTCCGGGTCGGGGTTGGCGTAGAGCTGGGCGAAGTATTGCTGCCAGGTGAGCTGGCCAATGGCTACCATAAAGGTCTGGTCGCGGTAGTAGCCGGAGCGGAAGTCGCCCTTTTGGAAGGCGCGGGCCATGGCTAGCTGCGGCACTTCCTTGCCATCGCCGAAAATGCCAAATTTAGCCTTGCCCATGAACACCTCCTTGCGGCCGGCCAGGGAAGCCAGGCGGCTTTCCCAGGCCAAGCGGTAATCGTCAAGAAAATCGGCCTTAGAAAGAGCGGTGGATAGCGTGGGCACGGCGGTTTCGGCAACGGGCATAACGAACGTAAAAAGGGAGGGTGGGATACAAACAGGAAGAACGGGACGGCCGGGGCCGGGGCACAAAAATACGGAATTGCGGCCGGGTAGGTGGTGCCCGGGATTACCACGCGGGCTGCCGACGTATATTTGAGGGGTAATGACTTGGCCCGCCGCTTACTCCAACTTGTGGCCAATACCATTCGGCAGCCGATATTGTTACGCCTCAGCCGGCCGCACCGGCAAGTCAACTCCTAAGATTATGAAACAGCTTCTCACTATTTGCCTGCTGGCAGTGGCCTGCAACGCCAGCGCCCAGGGCGTGATGAAATTTGAATCGGAAAACCACGACTTTGGCAACGTGGCTGAAGGCACAATGGCCACTTACGAATTCAAATTCAAGAATACCGGCACCCAGCCGGTCATTATTGCCAACGTGCAGGCCAGCTGCGGCTGCACCACCCCCGACTGGACTAAAACCCCGGTGCTGCCCGGCAAGATGGGCGTTATCCGGGCCATTTACAGCAGCGCCGGCCGGCCCGGCGTATTCAGCAAAACCGTGACGGTGACCAGCAATGCCAGCGAGCCCAGCAAGGTGCTCAGCATTAAAGGCGCGGTGCTTACGAAGGCCGAAATCAAGCCCACGCTCACGGCGGCCCAGCTGGCGCAGTCGCCCCGGCTGGTGCTGAGCAAAAGCGTGTACGATTTCGGCAAGTTTGAGGCCGGGCAGCAGCCCACGGCCCGCTTCACGGTGAAAAACACCGGCAAGAGTGCGCTCGTGCTCGGCGCCCTAACTTCCAACTGCTTCTGCGTGGGCTACAAGGAAACGCCCGCCCCCATTGCTCCCGGTCAATCGGCCACCATCGACCTGCTCTACACCCAGCGGCAGCTCGGGGCGGCCAGCGACGTGGTTACGATTACGTCCAACGACCTGAACGGCGACACTAAGCTCACGCTCAAAGCCAGTATCGTGCGCGACCTCAGCGGCAGCAGCATGGTGAAGGAAAGCACCAGCGCCGTACCGTTTAAGTAAGGACCACGGATTGGCCCGGATTTTTCGGATTGCGCGGATTTTGTAGTCGATGCTGAATTAGAAAGCTGCTTTTTTGGAGGCCCCGCTACTTTTCTAGCGGGGCTTTTTCATTCGAAACGACAGCATTTATGAATTTGCAAGAGTGGCCTACATTGGTCCGCCATTTCCTTTTTAATATGGAAAACCAACCGGCTAATTCCAGCAAGCAAACTCCTCCCTACCAAGCCCCCGCCCAAACGCGCATCGGGCACGTGCACTTGCAGGTTACGGACCTGGACAAGGCCCTGAGCTTTTACCGCGACCTACTTGGCTTCACAGTGATGCAGCGGTTTGGGAATCAGGTGGCGTTTATTTCGGCCGGCGGCTACCACCACCACCACATCGGGCTCAACACCTGGAACAGCCTGGGCGGGGCGCCTGCCCGCAAGCACGGCGCCGGCCTCTTCCACACCGCTATTCTGTACCCCACGCGGGCCGATTTGGCGCGGGCGGTCCGGCAGCTGGTGGCGGCTAACTATCCTCTCACCGGCTCGGCCGACCACGGCGTTTCGGAGGCCGTGTACCTCGACGACCCCGACGGCAACGGCGTGGAACTGTATTGGGACCGGGCGCCGGAGCTGTGGCCCCCTGCCCCCGATGGCGGCGTGCAGATGTACACCCGCGCCCTGGATATGAACGGGCTGCTGGCCGAGCAATAATGCGGAGCCCCTATGGGCAATAATAAGGCCTTGGGGCGTGACAGGGAACGGCGGCGCCTTATCTTTGCGGTACGAATTCTCACTTCCTGATTTTACTCCACTCCCACCCCATTCGCTCATGATAATCGGCGTTCCTAAAGAAATTAAAAACAACGAAAACCGCGTGGGCCTCACGCCCGCCGGCGTCGCCGAGCTACGCAAGCACGGCCACACGCTGCTGGTGCAAACCACCGCCGGCGAAGGCAGTGGCTTTTCGGACGAAGAATATCAAACGGCCGGCGCCACCATGCTCGATACCATTGCCGAGGTGTACGGGCAGGCCGAGATGATTGTGAAGGTGAAGGAGCCCATTGCTGAAGAGTATCCGCTCATCAAGGAAAACCAGTTGCTCTTTACCTACTTCCACTTTGCCAGCGGCGAGGAGCTGACCCACGCCATGATAGCCCGCAAGGCTGTGTGCCTGGCCTACGAAACCGTGGAACTGAGCAACCGCGCCCTGCCTCTGCTCATTCCGATGAGCGAAGTGGCCGGCCGCATGGCCCCGCAGGAAGGCGCCAAGTACCTGGAGAAGCCCCTGAAAGGCCGCGGCATTTTGCTGGGCGGTGTGCCCGGCGTGAAGCCTGCCAACGTGCTGGTGCTGGGCGGTGGCGTAGTAGGCACGCAGGCGGCCAAAATTGCCGCCGGCCTCGGCGCGCAGGTTACTATTATGGACATCAGCCTGAACCGCCTGCGCGAGCTCGACGACTTCATGCCTAAAAACGTGGTGACGCAGTACTCGAACGAGTACAACATCCGCGAAGCCATCAAAACCTCCGACCTTATTGTGGGCGCGGTGCTCATTCCGGGCGCCAAAGCCCCGCACCTCATCACCCGCGATATGCTCAAGACCATGCGCCCCGGCACCGTGGTCGTGGACGTGGCCGTGGACCAGGGCGGCTGCATCGAAACCTGCCACCCCACCACCCACGAAAACCCGACGTTCATCATCGACGATGTGGTGCATTACTGCGTGGCCAACATGCCGGGTGCCGTGCCCTACACCAGCACCCTGGCCCTGACCAACGCTACGCTACCTTACGCCGTGAAACTGGCCAACCAGGGCTGGCAGGAAGCCTGCCGCCGCGACGAGGCCCTGCGCCTCGGCTTGAACGTGGTGCACGGCGAAGTGGTGTACAAAGGGGTAGCCGATGCCTGGGGCCTGCCCCTGGTAAACGTGGAGACCGTATTAGAGCTGGCAGCCGTGTAAATTAAAAATTGAGAGTTAGAAATTAAAAATGCCTTCCCGCTTTGCTGCCGGGGAGGCATTTTTGGCTTTTTCTCATCAATACTTTTATAATTTTTAATTCTCAAGTTTTCATTTCCTTCGCCCTTGCTCCCTTCGCCCGCCATTCGCTTGCTGCTGCGCCGCTTTGCCTTGCTGCTGGGCGCGTACGCGCTGCTGCGGCTGGGTTTTTATATATCTAATAGTTCCACGTTTGCCGGTATTGATTCCGGCGCCGTGGCGCTGGCATTCGTGTACGGGATGCGGTTTGATATCTCGGCGCTGCTGTGGCTGAATTTGCCGCTGGTGCTGCTTTCGCTGCTGATACCCGTGACGGCCCGGCGGGGGCAGCGTTGGCTGCGCGGGCTGTACGTGCTGACCAATCTGGTGGGGTTTGTGCTCAACGTCATCGACTGGGAATACTACAAGTTCATTGGCCGGCGGCTCAGCAACGAGTTTACCACCGTAGGGGCCGATATTCAGCGCCAGGCCGGACAACTTGTGGGGCACTACTGGTACTTGCTGTTGCCGCTGGCGGGCCTGGCGTACCTGCTGTGGCGCCTGTGCCCCAGGCCGACCCGGCCGGAGCTGGCGGCAGCCCCAACCAGCCGGCGCAATTGGACGCAACGCGGCGTCGAATTCGTGCTGGTGGCCGGGCTGGTGGTATTGGGCCTACGCGGCGGCTTGCAGCTCAAGCCGTTGCGAACGGGGGCCGCTTTTGAGCAGCAGCCTGCCGTGCTGGGCCATCTGGTTCTCAACAGTACCTTCACCGTACTCAAGTCGCTGAATGGGGCCAGGGTGAAGCGCGTGAACTACTTCGCCACTGACGCGGCTTTGCGGCCCGCGCTGGGCCGGGCACCACTGCCGGCCCGCCCCGCCAGCCCCACCCCGCCGAATGTGGTGGTGCTGCTGCTGGAGAGCTTCGCCTCGGAATATACCGGCGTAGAGAATAGCGGCCAGGGCGGCTACACACCTTTCTTCGACTCGCTGGCCACGGCGCCGGGCGCCCTGCTGATGCGGGAGCATTACGCCAACGGCCGCCGCTCGATTGAGGCGCTACCGGCGGTGCTTTCCGGCCTGCCCTCGCTCCTGGACGGGGACTTTATCACCTCCAGCTTCCAGACGGCCGAACTGCACGGGCTGGGCGAAATTCTGGGGCGCCACGGCTACGCCACGGCCATGTACCACGCCGGTACCAACGGCACGATGGGCTTCGACACGTTTTCCGGCATCGCGGGCATGCAGCGCTACTACGGCCTGAACGAATACCCCGGCGCGGCCAGCAGCCCGGACTACGACGGGCACTGGGGCATCTTCGATGAGCCTTATCTGCAGTATTTCAACCGGCAGCTGGGCAGTACCAGGCAGCCGTTTTTTGCCACGCTCTTTACCCTCAGTGCCCATGACCCGTTTACGGTGCCGGCACAGTACCAGGGGAAGCTCCCGGCGGGAACACTGCCCATTCATCCCACTGTGGCGTACTCGGACCTGGCCCTGCGCCGCTTTTTTGAGGCGGCCCGGCAAACACCCTGGTACCAAAACACCGTCTTTATTCTGACGGCTGACCACACTTCCCAAACCGACCGCCCGAACTACAAAAACCCGCTGGGCTCCCACAAAATACCCTTGCTGGTTTTCCAACCGGACCACCACCTGCTCGCCGCCAACCCCCACCGCATCACGCAGCAAGCCGACATTCCCGCGCTGGTACTCGACGCGTTGGGCCTGAAAGCCGAACAAAAAGCCCTGCTGCCCTTCGGCTCCTCCGTATTTGATTCGACCAGCCAGGGCCGCGCTGTTTTTCGCGAGGGTAACTCGTACTATCTGGTGCATGCCGATTTCGTCACCGAGCTAATGGATGACAACACCGTGCGGCTCTACCCCTACCAAACCCACTTTATCCCTACCACTTCATTGGCCAATCCGGACCCGAAACTGGTTCAGCAATATGGAGATGAGCTACGGGCCATCGTGCAGTTTTATGTGAATGGACTTCTGGATAACCGACTTTACAAATAAGTAATGCTACCGCACTGCGGCCGCGTAGGATGGAATTTCTTCCAGCCGCTCGTTGATACGTTGCTCAAAGTCCACGCGCCAGCAGTAGTGCACCAGGCCGTTGGTGAGCAGTAGCAGCGGCGCCCCGATGGTTTGGTTGTAGGTGGTGGCCTGGTGGGCCACGGCAGCCGTGATGGGCACCGAAGGCGCCTTGCATTCGACCAGCAGCAGGGGCTGGCCGTCGGGGTCCAGGGCCAGCAGGTCGGTGCGTTTGCGGCGCTGGTTATAGCGCAGGCCGCGTTCCAGGGCCAGCAGGCCGCGGGGGTAGCCCAGGTGGTCGGCTAGGTAATGCACCACGTGCTGGCGCACCCACTCCTCGGGCGTAAGCACGACGTGTTTACGTCGCAGGCCATCCCAGATGAGGGGCTGATTCGTGGCCGATTGCGTAAGTTTGGCGTTGAAAGGCGGCAGGTCCAGGGCTTGCATCACCTCCAAAGGTACCTTTTTCAATGGGTGAATGAGTGAATGGGTGAGTGGG
>JAYSZD010000007.1:0-2417 GCA_043738185.1 Hymenobacter sp.
AACCTGGGCGCGCGGGCCAAAAAACTGGCCGTAGCTGGCGCGGTTGGCCCAAACAAGCGAGCGGCTGATTTTCTGGTAGTGGCGCAGGTCAATCACGAATTTGCTAAAGCTCAGGCTCTTGTTGTCCAAGTTGTTCTGTTGCTGAATGCTGGCTTTCAGCCGCGTACCGCTCACCATGTTCACGCCGGTGGCAATGCTGTTATCGAACACCAGCTCCCCGGTGTAGCCCAGGTAGCTGGAACTCTCGTCGTCTTCGGTCGAGACGTCGCCCAGCCGGGTGCGCGAGATATTTACGAAGCGAGGGCCGCCGCGCACGCTCAGGTTGTGGGTGAGCGGATAGGCAATGGTGGGCGCCACCTCGTGGCGCCCGTAGCGGAAGCGGCCGCCGCTGATATCGAAAAAATACGCTTGCTTCTGATAGGCCACGCCCCAGTCGTAACGCTTGGTGAGGTTAGTATATGAAACCCGTATATTGCTGGTTCGCAAGTCGAAAAGCCCAAACAAGCTGGCATCAATGCGCTGGTTTTCCAGCACGTCGGTCAGCGCCGCCTTAAACTGCAGGCCCATGCCCAGCAGCTGGTCCACGAAGAGCGCACTTGAAACATTATCGGCCATAAAACGCGTGTCGTAGCGGAAAGGGCCGGCAAGCGGGAGGTCGGCCTTGGCCTGCGCCGCTGCCGAGGCTGCGGTGGGCGTCAGGCGCCGCCGCTTGGTTTGCGAGGGCTGCGCCGGCTCGTCTTCTTCAAACTGGTAGTCGCTGGTGTTCACGGTGCCCGCAGCCTTGGTGGCCGTGCCCGCCGCTGCCGGAACGGCCGCATCCGAAGCTATTGGTGCGGGCGCCGGGGCTGGCTTAGGCGTGGCGGCGCGGGGTGCGGCCGACCGGTCTTCCAAGGTTTGCTGACGGGCGGTTTTGGTGATGGGCAGGGCGGTAGGCAGCGGGTAAGTGGGATACACGTACAGGATGTCGCGGGCTTGGGCCGGGGCCACAAATACCAGCGCCGAGGTCTGCATATTGTAGTCGAAGTCCTGAGTGTTGGGCAGCCAATTGGTTAGCAGGGTGCGCTCTTTGGTTTTGAGCGAGTAGCGGTACAGGGCCCGTACGCCACTTTCTTCGCCCAAATACAGTACCTCGTCATCCGAAATGGCGCGTGGCCGGGTTTCATTCGAAATGGTGCTCACCATCGTTTCCACCGGCGTGGTACGCCCGTCGAGGTTGTAGATGAATAGGTCGTAATTATTCACCACGTTCTGGAATGTGGCCGGTCTGGCCTGACCCAGGGAGTCAAGGTAGCGGTTGGAGCTGAACACCAAACCCTGTCCGCCGGGCAAGAACACGGGCTGCACATCGTCGAACAGGTCATTAGTGAGCTGATCGGGCTTACGGCTGCCCGCCCGCAGCAGGTAAATATCGTTCTGTCCATTGCGCACGGCGCTAAAAGCGAGGGCCTTGCCATCGGGAGCGTAGCTCATACTCAACACTTGGTCGTAGCCATCAAACACCGACGCGGGCCGCGAAAACCGGACGGCTTCCCGAACCCGGGTAATCAGGCCGTTACCATTGGCATCGCGCAGGCGCAGGGCCATTTCGCCGCGCCGCATCTCGGCCATCGCCACCTGAGAATTGCCCCGCCAAGCCACCACGGGTAGGCGGGTTTCTACCTGCTGGTCGGGTGTTTTGTGTCCTCCCCGGCTGATGATGTGGCGGCGCGAGCCGTCGCGGTTCATCACCACCACGCGGTAGCGGCCCTGCTCGTTTTGGGCGTAGGCCACTTGCTGGCCGTTAGGACTCAGCGTGGGCTGCGAAAACACATCGGCGTGGCGGTTGCGGCCGCTTTGCCGGAATTTTTTTTCAGGCTCCACCAGCGTGGCCACCGGCTGGCCGTTCAGGTCGCGGTAGTACGTGAGCCAGTCTTTCATGAAGACCTTGAACGGTACGTTCAGCGAGGAGCTGATGCCCACTTCCACGTCGCGGGTGATGCGCGTGAGGTTGAGAATGTTCTGGATGGTGGTGTAGCCGTAGCGCTCGGCCACGTAGTTCCAGATGCTTTGGCCGGCCAATGTGGAACTCCGCAGAAAATACGGCGCCGTGCGGTTGCCGGTAGGGTACTGCTTGCTCATGTCGCGCATGAAACCGTCCATGTCCACGCTCCAGCCCTCGGCGGCGTAGGCCGAAGCGCCGCCGATAAACCAGTTGGGCAGCTGCAGCAGGTAGCTGCTTTGCAACACTTCCTTCAGCGAGCCGCCGTACATCATGTCGTTGAGCAGCACCTGCGTAATCTGGGTGCTGAGCTCGCGCTTGAACTCAGTTTCCTGCCCGGAAAAGGCAATCTGCACCTTGCTCATGCGGGCTAGCGGGGTTTCGCCGCCATTCACCTGCTGCTGGGTGGCGGTGAGGCCGATATTGCTCTGACGCAGGT
>JAYSZD010000008.1:0-2416 GCA_043738185.1 Hymenobacter sp.
GCGCCCTCCTTCGTCACGATGTCGGGTAAGATTGCCGATGAAAACGGCCGTCCTATGGTGGGTGCCACTGTGTTGTTGAAAGGCAGCAGCAAAGGCACCAGCACCGACGCCAACGGTAACTATTCTTTCGAAGTACCCAACAACAAGGACCACACCCTCGTTTTTGGCTACGGCGGCTACGAAGACGAAACCGTGCGCAGCGCCGGCAATCGGCCCGTGAACGTAACCCTGACGCCGCGGGCCAAGACCAAACGGGGCCGGCGCTAGCCATTACGGTTTCCGTTGAGCACGCGTAAAGCCACAAAAAAGGCCTCCCACCGGGAGGCCTTTTTTGTGGGCAAATAGTTTAGTTGTCAGTTGGTGGTTTTCAGAATAAATACAAATTCCTGTCTGATGACTTACAACCGACAACTAAAACCCTAAGCGGTGCGGTTACCGAATCGGCGGCCGAAGATGAAGTAGACGGGTATGCCCACTGCCATCAGGGCCAGACCGCGGCGCGAAAACTCGGCTGTGTCGGGCGCGAAAAGCAGGATGATGCAGAAGGCGGAGGCCAGCAGCACGTACAAGCCCGGTACCAGCGGGTAGCCCCAGGCGCGGTAGGGGCGGGGCGCATCGGGCCGGGTGCGGCGCAGCACGAAAATGCCGATGATGGTGACGACGTAAAACAGAATAACCGAGAACATCACGTAGTCCAGGAGCTGTCCGTACTTGCCACTCAGGCAGAGCAAGCAGGCCCAGAAGCACTGGGCCCACAGCGCCCGGCTGGGAACTCCGGCCCCGTTGAGGCGCGCCAGGCTTGGGAAAAACAGGCCGTCCTTGGCCATCGCAAAGTAGGCACGCGCCCCGCTGAGAATGATGCCATTGTTGGCGCCAAAGGTGCTCAGCATGATGAGCACGGCCATGACGTAGGCCCCAGTGCGGCCCAGCACCGACTCGGCTACGGCCGTGGCCACCCGGTCGTCGGTGGCGTACATGATGCCGCGGCCGGCAATGGTAGTCGCCTCCGGCAAACCGTTGATGGGCAGCACCAGCAAGTACACCACGTTGATGAGGATGTAGAGGGCCGTGACAATGGCCGTGCCGATGGCCATGCTGCGCACCAGCGTGCGCTCGGGGTTCTGAATTTCCTCGCCGGCAAAGCCGATGTTGTTCCAGGAATCCGAAGAAAACAGCGAGCCGGTCATGGCCATGCCGATGGCCACCACCAGCGTAGTGCCGCTGATGGGAATGGTGGGGGCCGAAACGCCCGGCGCCGCGTGCCGGCTGGCCGACCACAAATCCGCGAAATTGGCCGCGATAGCTTCGGAATTCAGTCCCAGGGCCACGCCCAGCACAATGAGCAGGCCCAGCGCCACCAGCTTGGTGCTGCCCAGCACGTTCTGGATGAGCTTGCCCGTTTTCACTCCTTGGGCATTGATGGCGGTGATGCCGACGATGAGAAAAATAGCCAGCAGCTGCACCGAGGAAAAGGTGAAGTCCCAGCCGAAAATGGTGGTTCCGAACAGGATGTTCTGCACGCTGAAATAAGGCACCAGCACGCCCGTAAATTTGGCGAAGGCCACGGCCACGGCCGCAATCACGCCGGTTTGGATGACGAGGAACAGCGTCCAGCCGTACAAAAAGGCGGTGAGGCGCCCGAAGGCTTCCCGCAGGTACACGTACTGGCCGCCTACTTTGGGAAACATACTGGCCAGCTCGCCGTAACTGATGGCGCCGGCCATGGTGATGACGCCCGTGAGTAGCCACACCACCAGCAGCCAGCCCGAAGAGCCCACCTTGCGGGCAATGTCGGCCGAAACGATGAAGATGCCCGAGCCTATCATGCTGCCTGTGACCAGCATAATGGCATCGAAGAGGGTAATGGCCCGTTGAAAATGGGGTTGTGAGGGTTGAGGTTCGGTCATATAAAAGCGGAGATTTTTGCCAAAGAAAACGAAAAGGCCCGCCGTGAACGGCGAGCCTGGGTAAATGAGCCCGGAAATACCTTAAAATTCGCTCCGGTCGTACCAGCTGCGCATGCGCCAGGGGTCGGTGCGGTTCTTGCGCACGAGCACCAGCCGGGCCGTGCCCGAACCCGAAAACCGCTCGTTGTCGCGCTGCTCGATGGTGAGCAAAAACGAGCGTTCCACGCGCGCCAGCGTGTCCGAAGCCAGCGTGTCGGAGCTGGGCAGGTACTGCGTCCACTGCAGGTTGGTGGAGCGGGCGGCCCGGAAAAGACGGTAGGTGGTATTCGCGTCCACGTCGCGGGTCCAGGAGCGGTCGAGGTTGGCAGCGAAGTCGCGATAGGTGAAGCGGAAATCCGGGGCCAGCAGCTGGCCGTAGAGCGTGGAGTCCCGCAGCTGGTAGGCGGCCCGAAACCGGTCGAAGAAGCCGCGTACCGTGACGGGGTTGCCCAACAGGTCGTTTTCGTTGG
>JAYSZD010000009.1:0-2413 GCA_043738185.1 Hymenobacter sp.
AGGGCTCCACCCAAGCCTTTGGCAGGGTATAACGGCGTCGCATCAGGGGTTAGTAGCCGGAAACAGGACGGATTTCTGTGTGCCTGCTATTTCCCCAGCAGGGCCAGCTGCGCCGTGCTGTCGCCCACGGCGTGGAGGGCGTGCTGTAGCTCCGCGTCCTGTTCGCGCAGCACCGTGTAGTAGGCCACCGTGCCGAAGGCGCTGCGGGCGATGAAGGCTTTGAGTTGATTGCGCAGCAGGGGCGCGCACCGGCGCATAGCGGCCACATCGGTGGTCACGCCGTCCTGCGCGGCCTGGGCGGCCAGGCTCACCAGCTGCGCATCGGTGATGCGGAAGGAGGCGTGAAACTGCTCGAAACGCAGGCCTTCCAGCTCCGCTTTGTGCGTCTGGTAGAAAGTCAGCGCGAAGGCCCGGGGCACGCCGTGGCTCATCAGCCGGGTAAAATAGGCGGAGTTGGCGAGCGTATCGCGGGCCACAAACACGTCGGGCATGATGCCGCCGCCGCCGTACACCACGCGGCCGTGGTCGGTACGGAAGCGCAGCTCTTTGGCGAAGTGGATGCTGTCGGCCGAGGCCAGCTCGCCGCGGGCCGAGCGGCCGGTCAGCTCCTGGCTGTACTCAGCGTAGTTGGCGCCGTAAGGCTTTTGGATGGAGCGGCCGACGGGGGTGTAGTACCGGGCGATGGTCAGCCGCAGCTCACCGCCACCGCTCAGGGCAATGGGCTGCTGCACGAGGCCTTTGCCAAAGGTGCGGCGGCCCACGATAATGGCCCGGTCGTGGTCTTGAAGGGCGCCGGCTACCACTTCGGCCGCCGAGGCGCTGCCTTCGTCCACAAGCACCACGAGGGCCCCTTCCTCAAAATCTCCGGCCACGCGGGCGTAGGTCTGCGAGTCGTACTGGTCGCCCTTGCCGTCGGTGTACACAATCTTGCGGGAGCCGCCGATAAACTCGTCGGCCAGGCGGGTGGCGCGGTCCAGGTAGCCGCCGGGGTTGCCGCGCAAATCGAGCACCAGTCGGGTGAGACCCTGTCGGCGTAGGTCAACCAATGCCGTTTTGAACTCATCGTAGGTATTCGAGGCGAAGCGACTCACTTTAATGTAGCCGGTCTGTTCGTCTACCAGATAAGCCGCATCGACCGAGGAGTTGGGAATGCGGCTGCGGGGGACGGACAGGATGAGCGGGCGGGCAAGGCCCCGGCGCCGTACCTCCAGCACCACGTTGCTGCCACGCGGGCCGCGCAGCAGCTCAGAAAGGCGCAGGCTGCTCAGGCGGGCCCCCGAAACCCGCTTGCCAGCAACGCTTAGCACCTGGTCGCCGGGCAGGATGCCGGCCTGCTCGGCGGGGCCACCGCTGAGCGGAGCCACCACGGTCATGGTATCGCGAAAGAGGTTGAACTCAATGCCCACGCCATCAAAGTCGCTTTGCAGGAAGGAATCAGCCTTTTCGCGGTCGCGGGCTGGGATGTACACGGAATGCGGGTCGAGCTTTTCCAGCATTTGCACCACCGCGTAATCGGCCAACTGCTCGGTGTCGATGGAATCAGCATAGTCGCGGTCGATGTAGCTGAGAATCTCCTTGAAGCGGAGGTAGCCCCGGGCCGTCGCGTCGGGGTTGTTGGCCGAAGGCCGAAACGGGTTGTTGGCCACCAAAAAGCCGCAGGATGTGGCCAGTATCAGCATTACAGCCTGCCGCCACCAGCCCCGCTGCCACCCCGAAGCAGCCGGCCGGCCAGTATCTGGAGCAGCGAAAAAAGGGGCAGGCATGAAACGGGTAAAGGTGTAGGCGAATACTATTGCGGTGGATGGACACCAAATTTATTACAATTTTAGTCGGCAAGTATTCGGAAAGTGCGCAATAGAAGTGTTTGTCAAATTAATACAATTGGTTGTTTATAAAATTTAAACGCGGGTTACACTCATAGCCTTTCGTTACAAGACTTTCGCACGGTAGCTCAACGATTGTTTCCCGCAGAGGTGGCCGCGGTAAAACCGCAGAGATTTACAGCGTTAGCTGTTAGAAATTTACGAACGCCTGCGGCTTTGCCGCGGCCATTTCTACGGGAAAGGCAGTTGCCAAAAACCACCGCACAAGTCCTGGGTCGATAAAGTCCTCGTTCTTGTTCAATTGCACCATGGGAAATCGTCCGGCTCATGAATGGTCTGGTCGAAGCCCTTCTGTATTACTCAGGCATGGCTGCTGGCCGGGATTCACCGGTTTGTTTGCTTCTGAAAGCCAAACGTGCCGATGGATTGGGAGCCTTCGCCCCTGCCGTATCTTTGTGGCGGCAACACCTGCCGCCATGCATCACCGCCGCTACCTTCATCATCGGGCACTATGGGCCGCATTCTTGCCATCGACTACGGAAACAAGCGCGTGGGGCTGGCTGTCACCGACCCGCTGTGTATGATTGCCT
>JAYSZD010000010.1:0-2411 GCA_043738185.1 Hymenobacter sp.
CCCGTCCTGGCCAAACAGGGCCACTTTATCGCCGGGCCGCAGGTCGCCGGCTTCGGCGCGCTCGCGGGTGGCCTTGGGCTTGGGCGGCTCAATCTGCAGTTCGGTGCGCACAAAGGTTTCGAGCTTTTCGCGGGCAGCTTTGTTGGTTTCCTTTTCGGCGTTGCCGCGTCGGATTTCGCCGATGGTGGCTTCGATTTGCTGGTTGGTGTTCACCAGCAGCGCCTTGGCTTGCTGCTTGGCAGTGCGCAGGGTTTCGAGCTTGGTGTCTTCGAGGTGCTGCTTGAGGTCGGTATATTCCTGGGCGGCACGCTTGAGGCGCTTTTCGGCTTTGGCGGCCTCGGCGGTGCGGGTTTCCAGCTCCAGCTTGTCCTTTTCCAGGCCTTCGAGCAGGCGGTCATAGCGGATTTTGTCCTTGCCCACGAGCTGCGTGGCGCGCTCCACTACTTCCTTCGGCAGACCGATTTTACGGGCAATTTCGATGGCGAAGCTGGAGCCCGGCTTGCCTACTTCCAGGCGATACAGCGGCTGCAGCTTCTCGGGGTCGTAGCGCATGGCGCCGTTCACGAGATGCGGCGTGCGCTCGGCAAAGTTCTTCAGATTGGTGTAGTGCGTGGTGATGACGCCGTACACCCGCGCCCGGTTCAGCTGGTCGAGCACGGCCTCGGCAATGGCGCCGCCCAGGCTGGGCTCGGTGCCGGTGCCGAATTCGTCAATCAGCACCAGGCTTTTCTTGCCGGCCAGCAGCATAAACTGCTTCATGGCCAGCAGGTGCGAGGAGTAGGTACTGAGGTCGTTTTCCAGGCTCTGCTCGTCGCCGATGTCCAGGAAGATGTCCTCGAACACGCCGGCTTCGGAGTTGTCGGCGCACGGAATGAGCAGGCCCATTTGCAGCATGAACTGCACGAGGCCCACTGTTTTCAGGCTCACGGATTTGCCGCCCGCGTTGGGCCCCGAAATCACCAGAATGCGCTGCTCGTGGTTCAGCTCCAGGTCGAGCGGCACCACTTCGCGCGGGTCGCCATTTTCGCGCTGGTGCTGGGCGAAAGCGAGTTGCAGCAGCGGGTGGCGCACGCCGTGCCACTTCAGCAGCGGCTTGTTGTGCAGCACCGGCAGCTGGCAGTCGAGCGACACCGCCAGCCGGGCTTTGGCCCGAATGAAGTCAATCAGCCCCAAATAAGAATACGCCCGGCGCAGGTCCGGCAGGTGCGGGCGCAGCTGGTCGGTGAGGGCCGTGAGAATGCGAATCAGCTCGCGGTGGTAGGCGTTGTCGAGGTCCTTGATGTCGTTGTTGAGCTCAAAAACGGCTTCCGGCTCGATATACACGGTCTGACCCGAGGCCGATTCGTCGTGAATCAGGCCTTTCACTTTGCGCTTGTGCTCGGCAATGACGGGCAGCACCAGCCGGCCGCCCCGAATGGTGGGCTCGGCGTCGCCGGGAATCCAGCCCTCGTTTTTTGCCTGGCGCAGGATGCCGGCAATCTGCTTGCGCAGCTGCCCCTGGCGGGCAATGAGCTCCTGCCAAATCTGGCGCAGCAGCGGTGAGGCATCGTCGCGCACGGCGCCCTCATCGTCCACTACCTTATCCATAGCCGCCAGCAGGTTGCGGTCGACCTGCACGCCAATGCCCAGCAGCCGCAGCGTGGGGTACAGGCTGGCATCGGCCTCGCTGAAGAAGCTCAGGGCCTGCCGAATGGTGCGCAGGCTCATCTTCACCTCAAAAAACGCGGCCACGTCGAGGAACGCGCCCGGCAGGGCGGCGCGCTTGAGGTGCACCTGGGGGTCGTAGTAGTGCGAGGCCGGGAAGTCGGCCCCGGAGCGCAGGAGGAAGGTGAACTCATCGGCCTGTTGCAGCAGCTTCAGCAGCGGCTCGTGCCTGGTCTGGAACTCCATGCGGGCCACATACTGGCGGCCCAGTGGAGAAAGGCAATTGGCCTCCAACTGCTCGCGGAGCGTGTCGAAGCCGATTTTTTGTTCGAAGTGTTGGGGTAAAAGCAAGTAGTTGAGCTTTGCGGGATTCAGATTAGGATGCGAAGGTAAACAGCGGGCGGGGCGGGAAAGATTCGCGGACCCGCCGCTAAACTTTGCCTTCCGCCGGCTCGCCTTCCGCAGGCCCGCCTTCCGCCGGCTCGCCCAGGGCGGTGACCAGAAAAGCGGCTTCGGCCGCCAGGCCAGCCAGTTGGGCGCGCTGCAGCGTATCGGCCACCCGGCGGCGGCTGGGCAACAGCGCCAGCTCGGCCTCGGTGAGCGCCAAAGCCCACTGCGTTTGCTGCGCGGCCAGGTAGGGAGCCGGCAGCGGATAAAATTCGCTGGCAGCAGCCAGGGCGGCGGGCACCGCCTCGGCGGCAGCCAGCCGGCGGGCCGCCACCGGTGCGGGCCCGGGCGGGGCCGTAGCCACGAGGTGCGTGAGGCGG
>JAYSZD010000011.1:0-2409 GCA_043738185.1 Hymenobacter sp.
TAGCCTGGAAATTCAATATTTACGCCCACGAGCCGGTGTCGCGGGCCTGGTTTTACGTGGATGCCCAATCGGGGCAGGTGGTGCTGCGCGATGCCATTATCAAGCACCTCAATGCCCCTGGTGCCGCGTTTGCCACGCGCTACGTGGGCGCCCGCACCAGCATCACCGACAATACCGGCAGTGGCTACCGCCTGCGCGAAACCGCCACCGGCAAGGGCGTCACCACGCTGAACATGCGCAAGAGCACAAACTTCTCGACCGCCGTGGACTTCGTGGACAACGACAACGACTGGACGGCCGCCGAGCACGACAACGCCAACTTCGACAACGCGGCCCTCGATGCCCACCTCGGTGCCCAGGCCACGCAGGGGTACTGGAACACCATTCATGGCCGTGATTCTTACGACGACCGGGGCACCGTGCTGTTGAGCTACGTGCATTATGGCAATGCCATTGACAATGCTTACTGGAACGGCACAGCCATGCTCTACGGCGATGGGAACACGGCTTTTAACCCCCTGACCGCGATTGATGTGTGCGGTCACGAGATTGGGCACGCCGTGATGCAGTCCACCGCCAACCTGACATACCAGGGGGAGTCGGGTGCTCTCAACGAAGGGTTCTCGGATATCTGGGGCGCCGCCGTGGAAAACTTTTTTGACCCCGCTAAGCAGGTCTATCTCATCGGCGAGGACATCACCAAGCCGAGCTTCGGACTGGCGTTGCGCTCGATGAGCAACCCCAACCAGTTCAACCAGCCGGACACGTACAAGGGCACCAATTGGTACAACGGCACCAGAGACAATGGCGGCGTCCATACCAACTCCGGCGTCCTGAATTTCTGGTTCTATTTACTGAGTGCGGGTGGTGCAGGGACCAACGACTTCGGCACCACCTTCAACGTGACGGGCATCAGTATCGCCAAGGCCGAACGCATTGCGTACCGCGCCGAACGGTTTTATATGATTCCCTCCACCAACTATACCGCCGCCCGCCGGGCCACGATGCAGGCCGCCATCGACCTGTTTGGCCTCGGTTCGGCCGAAGTAACGGCCACGGCGCAGGCGTGGCGGGCCGTGGGGGTGGGCGATGGCACGGGGAACACCGAAGGCGCTCCCACGCTCACCAGCTTCGCGCTCACCAGCGGCGTGCCGGGCATGGTGGTGACCCTTACGGGCACCAACATCGGCGCGGCTTTCAGCGTGAGCTTCAATGGTACGGCGGCCACGATTGCCACGCTGACTTCCGGTACGTCGATGGCCGTGACGGTGCCTGCGGGCGCTACTACGGGCCTTATCACTGTGACGACGGCGACGGGTATGGTGTCTTCGGCAACCAACTTTATCGTCACGTCGGTGGGGCCTTCGCCGGTCATTACCAGTTTTTTGCCCAGCAGTGGGCAGGTGCAGGGCGGCACTGTGACTATCACGGGAACCAATTTCACGGGTGCCACGGCGGTGAGTTTCAATGGTACGGCGGCGGCGTTTAGCGTAGTCAATACGACTACCATCACGACGACTGTACCCGTCGGCGCCACGACTGGCGCGCTGACCATTACCACGCCGAACGGCACGGCCACCGCTCCCGGTACGTTCCTGGTGCTGCCCAACATTGGCATGTTCTCGCCCGGCAGTGCGCTGGTGGGCGCCACCGTAACCCTCACCGGCACCACCTTCACGGACGCGCTGAACGTGAAATTCAATGGTCTTTACGCCACGACGTTCACGGTCGTAAACGCCACCACCATTACGGCGACCGTACCCAATGGCGCTACTACGGGGCCCATCACCGTCCGAACCCCCCACGGAACGGCGACTAGTGCCACCAATTTCACCGTGACGCCGAGTCTGGCGTTCACCGGCTTCTCGCCCGCAAGCGGAGCCGTGACCACGACGGTCGTCAATATCCAGGGGCGTGGGTTTACCGGCACTTCTGCCATCACCATCGGCGGCGTGAACGCGCCCACGTTCACGGTGGCTTCCGACACTGAGCTTTTCGTCACCGTGCCGCTGGGGGCTATCACCGGGAGCATCGTGCTGACCACGCCGCTGGGCACGGTCACTTCGCCATCAATGTTTATGGTCCTCGTGCCCGGTGGGCCCACCATCACCGGTTTCACGCCGGGCAGCGGCCCGGCGGGGACAGCCGTTGTTATCACGGGTACCAATTTCACCGGTGCCACGGCCGTGCGGTTCAACGGCACCCCCGCCGCATTCACGGTGGTAAGCGCTACTTCCATCACCACTACGGCGCCAGCAGGTGTCACCTCCGGCCCCATCAGCGTACTTGCGCCACTGAATACGGCGATAAGCGCGGGCAGCTTCATGCTGCCGCCCGGCAACGACCTGTGTTCGGCGATGCTACCCGTGCTGACGTGCGGCAGCACCGTTCTGGGCACCACGACGGGCT
>JAYSZD010000012.1:0-5965 GCA_043738185.1 Hymenobacter sp.
CCGCCGATACAATTACGCTCAATGGCGGGGCTTTTGCCTGGGACATAGCTGATTTGGGCGAAGGTCGGTTTCACGTATTGCACGAAGGTCGCTCCTATAATGCGGAAGTTGTATCAACGGACTTCGCCACCAAGTATATTGTCCTGAAAATAAACGGGCAGCGCGTCGAGCTCAATGCCAAAGACCGGTTCGACCTCCTGCTCGAACGCCTGGGCATGAGCAACGCCAGCGCGGCCAAAGTCAACGAGTTGAAAGCCCCGATGCCCGGTCTCATCGTCGATATTCGGGTAGTACCCGGCCAGGCCGTGCTCAAAGGCGAGCCCCTGCTGGTGCTGGAGGCCATGAAGATGGAAAACATTCTCAAAGCGCCCGCCGATGGCGTTGTGGGTAGCCTCAAAGTGAACCTGCGCGACAACGTACAGAAAGGCCAGGTCCTGGTGCAGTTCTCGTAGCGCCCGCCATTAATTTATCCCGAATTACTCAATTACTTCGATTTGAAATACCACCGCATCCTTCTAAAGCTCAGCGGCGAAGCGCTAATGGGCCAGCAGCAGTACGGCATCGACGCCGAGCGGCTAATGCAGTACGCATCCGAAATTAAATCGGTAGCCGCCACCGGCGTGCAAGTGGCCGTCGTCATTGGCGGGGGCAACATCTACCGTGGCGTGGAGGCCGAAGCCTTCGGGCTCGACCGCGTGCAGGGCGACTACATGGGCATGCTGGCCACGGTTATCAATTCCATGGCCCTGCAAAGTGCCCTGGAGAAGCTGGAAGTGAGCACGCGTCTGCTCTCGGGCCTCACCATTCAGCGCGTGTGCGAGCCCTACATCCGGCGGCGAGCCGTGCGGCACCTGGAAAAAGGCCGCGTGGTGATTTTTGGGGCCGGCATTGGCTCGCCTTATTTCACCACGGACTCGGCGGCGTCGCTGCGGGCCATTGAAATTGAGGCCGACGTGGTGCTGAAGGGCACGCGGGTGGACGGCATTTACACCGCTGACCCCGAAAAGGACCCCACGGCCACGCGCTACCACGAAATCACCTTCGACGAGGTGCTCAACAAGAATCTGAACGTGATGGATATGACGGCCTTCACGCTCTGCAAAGAAAATAACCTGCCCATCATCGTATTCGATATGAACACGCCGGGCAACCTGCAACGCCTGCTCGACGGCGAGGCAATGGGCACGCTGGTGAGCGATGGCCGCCCCGGCGGGCGCGACGGCCGCAAGCCCCTGCCAGACTCTAAGCCAGGCCTGTTGCAGCCGCTGGCAGGCAATCAGCCGGAACAAGCGTAATTTTTAGTTGTCAGTTGCTGGTTGTCGGTTGTTAGTTTGCACCGAGAACTGGGAAGCGGCCTGACAACTGACCACCACCAACTGACAACCAGAAACGAAATGGACGAAGAAATTCAGTTTTACCTCGACGAGCTTGCCGAATCGATGGGCAAGGCCCTGGCGCATGTAAACGTGGAAATGAGCCGCATTCGCGCGGGCAAGGCATCGCCGGCCATGCTCGACGGCCTGCGCGTGGACTACTACGGCACATCTACGCCCATTGGCCAGATTGCTACCATCACTGCCCCCGATGCCCGCTCGCTGCTCATCAAGCCGTGGGAGAAAAACATGGTTGTCGAGGTTTCCAAAGCTATCAAAAACAGCGACCTGGGCCTGAACCCTATATCGGATGCCGATGGCGTGCGCCTCAACATCCCAGCCATGACCGAAGAGCGCCGCCGGGAACTTGTGAAACAGGCCAAAAACGAGTCGGAAGCCGGCAAAGTGCGCGTACGCGGCATCCGCAAGGATGTGAACGAGTCGCTGCGTAAGCTGCTAAAAGAAGGCGCTTCGGAAGATGCCGTCAAGAGCGCCGAGGAAAAGGTGCAGAAAACCACCGATACCTACATTGCCGAGGTTGACAAGACGTTCAACAAGAAGGAATCGGAGATTATGACCATCTGATTTGAATGGTCTACAAATGAAAAATCCCCGGCTGCCAAATGCAGTCGGGGATTTTTTGTGTGCCTGCGTTTCTCGCTGAGGTCCGCAGCGATTTACGCAGAGATTCACTGAGCTAGCAGTACTTCTTCGACAACTGCAGGTACCAGGTAGCGAATGCTACGGCCGGCGCGCAAGCTTTCGCGGATGTAGGTAGCTGAAATATCCAGCAATGGGGCCGCCATTACCTGAACGCGGGGAAAGCCGGTTAGCGCGGGGATTTCCGTACCGGGACGCGGGTAAACATAGATGTCGACTTCTGCGAGCAAACGGACCGATTCCTGCCAGCGTGGGAGGCCCGGTAGGTTGTCGGCGCCCATCAGCAGCACGAAATCGTGCGTGGGATGGCGCTTCCGCAGGGCATCAAGCGTAGCAATGGTATAGCTTGGGCGCGGCAGACTCAATTCGATGTCCTCAGCGCGCAGTTTTTCGTTGCCGGCCAGCGCCAGATTTACTAGGTGCAGGCGCTCGGTTTCGGGCAGCAAATCGGCAGCAGCTTTGAAGGGGCTGTGCGGCGATACCACAAACCAAACCTCGGCCAGGTCGGTACAGGTGGCAAAGTGCTCGGCAAGAATTAAGTGGCCGATATGCACGGGATTGAAGGAGCCGAAAAGAAGCCCTATCCGAGCCCGGCCGCTCATACGATGGCCGATTCGGCGCTGATGAACTGGCGCACCAGCTTTTCGGCGTGGGCCGAAGCCTCGTTGAGGTCGTCGTTGACGACCGTCACATCGAACCGGTCTTCGAACGCCAGCTCGAAATTGGCTTTGTACACCCGCGAAGAAATGCTGGATTGCGAGTCGGTGGCCCGCGCCTGCAGGCGCTGCTCAAGGACTTCGATGGACGGGGGCCGGACAAAAATCGCCAGCGCCCGGTCCTTATAAAACTCTTTGATGCTGAGGCCGCCTTTCACGTCGACGTCCAGAATAGCGTGCTTGCCGCTGTCCCAGATGCGCTCAATCTCGGATTTCAGCGTGCCGTAAAAAGCCCCCTCGTACACTTCCTCCCATTCCACAAATTCGTCGTGCCGAATCTTGTCCTGGAAGTCCTGAACGGAAATAAAGTGGTAGTCCTTTCCATTGGCTTCGGTACGGCCGCGGCGGTCGCGGGTACAGGCCGAAATGGAAAAGCTTAGCTCCGGCACCTGCTGCATGAGCCGGTGCACAATAGTGGTTTTTCCGGCGCCGGAAGGTGCCGAAAACACAATGATTTTGCCTTGCATCGCGCAAAGCTAGCCAGTAGCGGCCGGAATTAGGCCATTTCGGCGCTCACACGGGCCAAAATGGACTGCTGGAGACTGGCGGGACTAGAGCGACGCACCAAGCCTTCTTTCAGGAATCCAATGAAGATGCGCTGTTTCGCGATGTCATCGAAACAGGGCGAACAGTCATCGGCGTGGTCGTAGAGGTAGTCCTTGTCTTCCGCCGTCACGGGCTGGCCTTCGATGAGTTGGTCAAGTACAGTATTCACTCGGTCGCAGTCGGGGCCGCTGTCGGAGACAATTGCAACGGGAGCCGACGTGTTGGTTTTTGTAGTAGCGGGTTGATTCATAATTGAAAATGCGTGCGACGCGAGAAAAAGGTGATAGACAACGACCTGCAAAACAAAGCGACACTCACCTGTACTTGCTGGGGAGGTTAATTATTTTCGAGCTCGGTTAGTTCCGTCTCGTCGTCTATCGTATCATTGCCATATCCCATTGACTGCGCGTATTTCTCCAACTTATCCTTCAGGAAATTGCGAGCCCGATGCAGGCGCGAACGAACCGTACCTATCGGAATATCAAGCACTTTGGCCATTTCTTCATAGGTAAACCCTTCCAGGTCGCAGAGGATAATGACCGTGCGAAAGTCTACCGGCAAAGAATTTAGGGCGCTGGCCACTTCGTCGCCAATCAGGTCGCGGGTCGACTGCTGGCGCATGTCGGAGGACGAAGCCCCGAGCTCCCCTTCCGCTTCCACATCGTCCGGATTGTAATACCCCTCAATTTCGCTGTAATCGACCTTGGCGGGCTGCTTGCTTTTCTTGCGAAAATCGTTGATAAACGAGTTCTTAAGAATGCGAAAGAGCCACGCTTTGGCGTTAGTACCGGGCTCAAAATACTCAAAAAAGCGGTACGCCTTGAGGTAGGTTTCCTGCACCAAATCGTTGGCGTCGTCCTCATCGAGGGTGAGGCGGTACGCAAAGTTATAGAGCGGGTCGAGCACGGGCATCAACTCGGCCTGGAAGCGCCGGTCCTTTTCCTCTTTGCTCAGTTTAACCCGTTCGGGAGAATCGCTCATACAGGTGGGCGGGGGAAATTGTAAGCCGAAACCTACGAAATTATAGCTAAATAGGACAAATCTGACTGCAAAACTACTCGGCGCGGTTGAAGGCGAAATCGCCTCATACCAAAAAGCCGCTGTGCCGAAACGATGGCCAAAAGCCTGCAAAAGCACTTTAGAGGCTATAAAGGGCCGCTTGGCAACGTCTGGCACACAAAACAACAGCCATTATATGGCGATGTACGGATTACGGCGCCGCACAGGTTGCACGCGCCCGCAGCAGGCAAAGGACAAACGGCACCGAATAACTATTGTTTAGGGTGAGGCAGCGCTTCAGGGAGCGGCAGCCAAGCCAGCACGCGTGCGGCTACCGCCCTGGGCGCTACGGCCCGGATGCAGCGGCAGGCCGCTGGCTGCGTACGGCAATCCTCGCAATTGGGCTCATCAAAAACCAGGTATTCGGCGTGCTCACCCAGCGGTGCCCAGCGGCCGGGGTGCATGGGCCGGATGGGCGGATACAGGCCCAACGCATGGCGGCCCAGCGCGGCGGCCAGGTGCAACGGGCCGGTACTGCCGGCCACGAGGCCATCGGCGGCGGCGATACAGGCGAGGAACTGCGGCAGGCTGAGCTGACCGGTGAGGTCGGCCGCGAAAAAGGCGGCGTGCTCCCGCCGCCAATCGGCCAGCTCCTCCCCTTCCGCAGCAGTGCCGGTGACGAAAACGCGGTGCCCGGCCTGGTGCAGCAGCCGGGCGAGCTGGCCAAAATTAGCAAGCCCCCACTCCCGGGCACTGCCCCGGCTGCGCGGATGCAGCATAACATTGAGCTGACCGGACTTGCGGTTGTTCAACAGTGCCTGCCACGGGGTGGATAAGGGCTCAGTCGCCCGCAAACGCACCAATTCGGCTACTTCCACCAACGTTGGCACGGCAGCGAATCCCAGGGGCTGGAGCAGCCGCAGATTCAGCTGTGCCTCGTGCAGCGGCGAGTGGCGCCGGCTCAGGGCCACCAGACGGTTGCAGGTGAGCCAGTGCTGCCAGCGGTTGCGGGTACCAACGCGAACGGGGATTCCGGCCTTTTGGGCCATGCGGGCCAAAATTTTGTTGGGAAAAACATGGATAATGGCGGCGGCAGCATACGCCTGCAACGCGGCCACTTGCGCCGCTTCCGGCTGCTTCAGTAGCTCGTCCAGGTTCAGAAAAGCATCTACCCAGGGGCAGGCAGCAGCCACCGGCGCGGTATAGGTGCGGCCGATAAGGACCACCTGGCAGCCGGGATATAGGCGCTTGAGCTGCCCGGCCACCGGCAGCGTGAGCACTACGTCGCCGATGGCATCGGTGCGGGACACGAGGAAGGTCTGGCTCATGCGGAAGCGCTTTCGGTACGGGTTTTCAGCTTGGCAAATTTCAGGAATACGCCCCAGGCCGAGATGCTGGCGATGCATAGGCCGGCGAACCCATCGAGAAAGCCCAGCCGGAAAAAGTAGCCGTGCACGAATTTCCAGAGCGGTTTCAGCAGCAGATGGAAGGTAGTAACCTTGGTTTTACCGCGCAGAGCCAGCTCCTGGGCGGTGAGGCTGGTGAACTTGTTGAGCTGGCTGATGTGCTGGGCCACGGAAGAGTAGCTGTAGTGCAGGGCGTGGCCGGCGAGCAGGCCGGTGGTTTGGCCAGAACCCACTTCGTAGCGCTCGTGCAGAAGCAGGCCCGTCC
>JAYSZD010000013.1:0-2409 GCA_043738185.1 Hymenobacter sp.
AGCAGCTCGTTGGTTTGGTCCGAGGAGTTATCGGAACCCACCAGCAGCCGCAGCCGGTCGAGCGGGTAAGTGGTGGCGAAGGTGGAGCGAACTTTCTCCACTATCACGGCCTCCTCGTTGTGAGCGGCCAATAGGATGTCCACGGCGGGCAGGTCGGCGGCGGCGGGCCCGAATACGTCTTGGTTTTGGCGGTGGCCACGGGCCAGCTCCCGCAGCAGCAGCGGAAACAGCACGTAGGTGTGCGCCACAAGCAGCACGCACGCCCAAAACACAACCAGGAGCACCGCCACCGCCATCAGGCTTCCACGGGCCGCAGCCGCTCGTACAAATCCACGAAGCGCTGAGTGACGCGGCGGTTATCGTAAAGGTCGGTGGCCGTACGGGCGGCGGCGGCTCCGATTTCCGTCGTTTGCAGCTCGCCGCGGCCCCAGGCCCGCAGCGCCGCAATCCATTCGGCAGCCGACTCGCGCAGCAAAATATCCTGCCCGTCGCGCACGGCAATGCCCTCGGCCCCGAGCGGCGTGCTCAGCACTGCTTTGCCCAGGGTCATGGCTTCGATAATTTTAACGCGCATGCCGCCGCCGCTGAGCAGCGGCACCAGCATGAGGTCGTATTGCTGCATAAACCGGGGCGCTGATTTCACGAAGCCGTGCACCATTACGTTGTCGGTGCGCGGTGCGAGCAGGCTGGCGGGGGTGCCGCTGCCAGCCACGTGCAGCACCACGTCCGGCATTTCGGCATGAATGGTGGGCCAGACTTCACGGAGCAGCCACTCCAGGCCCTCCAGGTTGGGCAGCCAGTTCAGGGAGCCAATCAGGAAAAGGGTGCGCGGCGCGGGCCGCAAGCTGGAGTCGGGACTGATGCGGGCCATTTCCACGCCCGCCGGAATGAACACCACAGGCTGCGGGCAACCGAGGGCCCGCAGGCGTTGGGCGTCGTCGGCAGTGATGGCCGCCACGGCATCGAACTGCGGCAGGTGGCGGCGCTCGAATTTCTCCAGCCGGGCGGCCATAGTGCGCAGCAACAGCTTTTTTATAACGTTTTTTTCGCGGCCCGCCAGCGCCTTCCAAATCGTGAATTCCACGTTGTGGGCCCGCAGCACCAGGGGCGGCACCACCAGCTCGGCGCTGTGCTGCCGCCCCAGAAACTCGGCGTACCAGGCCACAAACGTACCTTCCAGCTGCACCACGTCCACGGTTTCGGTGCGCAGCAGCTCCAGCAGCTTCTCCCCCACCGCCGGGCTGATGAACCGCTCGGCGATGTAGGGCTGGCGGCTGAAAAGCAGGTTTTTCAGGGCCCGGCGGGGCGAAATATCGGTATCAACCTCCACCGTTACCAACCGAAAGTTGGGGCCCAGGTGGTCGAGGGCGTTGGCAGGCTGGTGGTGCTTGGGCGTATTGATGGCCAGCATCGTGACGCGGTGGCCCGCCTGCACCAGCCCGGCCGCTACATCGTGCATGGCAATGGCTCCCCCGGTGTGCAGCGGAAACGGAACGCGGGGCAGGAGTTGCAGGATGTGCATTTGGTTGAGTTATGAGACAGAAATTATGCGTTATGAATGAAGGTTTACAGGTGTTCCGACTCGTAATTTTTACTTAATCTTCAGCTCCCGAAACCGGACTTCAAAGTGCTGAATCTGTTCCTCGCTGCCCAGCACCAGTAGTACTTCGCCCGGCGCGGGTATGTGGTCTATTGGCGGGCTCATCAGCAGGGCGCCGTCGGCGTTGCGCAGGCCAATTACGGTGGCCCCGGTGAGGGAGCGCACGTCCAGCTGCCGGATACTGGACCCACGCAAGTCCTTCCGCAGCTGCTCAAACGTCATTTCTTCGAGGCGGAGCTTGTCAGCACTCAGGCCTGAAATCAGGTCCAGAAACCGGATGATTTCGGGGCGCACCACCAGCTTGGCCATGTGCGAGCCCCCTATTTCGTCGGGCATCACCACCGAATCGGCACCCGCGAAAAGCAGCTTGCTTTCGGAGGTTTTCTGGGAAGCCCGCGCAATAATTTTCAGGCGCGGGTTGAGGGCGCGCGCCGAGAGGGCCACGAATACATTGTCGGCATCCTTGGGCAGGGAGGTGATGAGGGCCGACGCCCGCTCCACGCCGGCTTGCGAGAGCACGGTATCGGAAGTGGCATCGCCGAAGACGGTAAAAATTTTACCACCCGCCAAGCCGTCGCCGTCAAAATCCTCGTCGGTGTGGCCTTCCATGATGCTTTTCATCAGTTCCTCACTGGATTCGATGACCACTACGCGGGCGCCGCTGGCCCGCAATTCCTGGTAGGCCCGCCGCCCGTTGCGCCCAAAACCGCAGACGATGATGTGCCCGCTAAAACGCTTGATTTCCTGGTCGGTTCGAAACATTCGATACATTTTTTGCAGCTGCCCGTCAAAGATAAACGCCGAAATCA
>JAYSZD010000014.1:0-2408 GCA_043738185.1 Hymenobacter sp.
ACAAGAGGATGTCCAGGCGCAGGGCGCAGGGCTCGACGAGGCGGCGGTCGCTGACCAGGTTTTCCAGCCGGCCCACCAGCACCAGCTTGAAGAACACCATCGGGTCGAGTGAGGGCAGGCCCGTGCGGCTGTAAAGCGCTTTGGTTTCCTCGTAGAGAAAGTCCCAGTTGACCAATTCGGCCAGTCGGCGGTACAGATTATGGGGTGGAACTCGCTCAGAGAGCCGAAAGCGCACCACCTCTTTGTTGAGAAATAGCTTCTTACCTTGCATCTTCCCTCTACGAAGCCGACTTCTGCAACAGCCACGACCGTTTTGGTGAACGCTAGTGCATTACTTACCTTCCGAGATGAAACAGCGCCGACTGGGTCCGATGCCGGATGAATTGACGGAGGCCATGCACCGGGAGTTCACGGTGTATGCTGAAACCAACCGGCACCATCGCCTGACCACGGCCCGCAGCACGGTCGGAATGGGCCTGTCTGCGGCCGCAAAAGCGGCCGAAATCTACAGCTTTACGGTGGAGGAAATCGAGGTTCTGAGCCAAGAGCCGGGCAAGTGAAAACCAACTTCAAGATTCTGGTCGTGTTCCTGCTGATGGGCATACTCCGGGTGGTGAGTGCGGTCTCCGATAGCCCAACCTTTGCGGCATTTTCCACCACCAATGCGCACCGTCCACACCGTCTTTACGGGGTGCTCGGTGAGGTATTAATCTGTCTGCTCGTTAGCCTGTTGTTTCAGAAGGTAAGCACTACTGGAACCGTTAACCGCTCATGCAAGAGCCCACCGCGTTTGGCTGCTTACCCTTTCGTTAAACAACAACTCCCTTAACGCGACCCTTGCCCCGACAGGATGTGGTGAAAGAGGCAGTCTCATCCCGGCGCATTAACTCAACTGTTTTCAACGGACCAGTCGCCTGCTTGTCGTCGAAATCGCACTTGAAGAAGAATGTAGTCCCTCATCCAACCAAACCCAGCTGCTGAATGGGGCTGCTGCGAAGTTGACTGGGGGTCATGGGCGCTCTTTCGCTTCCTCACAAAGGCCGTGACAGACGCATCAACTGACAACCGGCAGCTTGGATGAGCCTGCATAATGGACCGGTGGATTAGCTTCGTTGCTCCTGGCCAAGGTAGGGCGGTGCGATTTTCTTTGTCTTCCCGACCCTTACGCTTCCCTGCGTTCGGCCTGATGGACTTCCACGGGCCTTTTTCGGACTCTTTTCGTTTTATTTCTGTTCTATGCCCCACCGCTACGCCTTCCCAAAAACGAGTCTGTTGGTACTGTTCCTGCTGCTGGCGGGGGCGCTGGCGGGCTTCGCCCAAACAAAAACCAAGAGCAAAGGCAAGCCGGCCAAGGGCACGGTGGTCGTGTTCGACTCGGCCTTGTACAACGGGCTGAAGTGGCGCTCCATCGGGCCGTACCGGGGCGGGCGCTCGTGCACCGTGACGGGCGTGCCGGGCCAGCCCAACCTCTACTACATGGGTGCCACGGGCGGCGGTGTGTGGCGCACCAAGGACGGCGGCGGCACCTGGGAAAATATTTCGGACAAGTACTTCGGCGGCTCCATCGGGGCGGTGGCCGTGAGCGAAGCCGACCCCAACGTGCTCTATGTGGGCCAGGGCGAGAAAACGGTGCGCGGCAACGTGTCGTCAGGCTTTGGGGTATGGAAATCGACGGACGCGGGCAAGACCTGGCAGGCGTCGGGCCTGGCGGATTCGCGCCACATCGGCCGTATCCGCATCCATCCCCGCAACCCCGACCTGGTGTACGTGGCCGCCATGGGTGACCTCTACCAACCCAGCGAGATGCGCGGCGTGTACCGCAGCAAGGACGGCGGCAAAAACTGGGAGCGGGTGTTGTTTGCCAACAAGGATGCCGGCGCCGTGGACCTCACCTTCGACCCCACCAACCCGCGCATTCTGTACGCCACCACCTGGAACGTGCGGCGCACGCCCTACGGCTTTTCGTCGGGCGGGCCGGGCTCGGGGCTGTGGAAAAGCACCGACGGCGGCGACACCTGGCAGGACCTGTCGCGCAACGAGGGCCTGCCCAAGGGCACGCTGGGCATCGGGGCCGTCACGGTGTCGCCGCTGAACTCGAACCGGGTGTGGGCCATAATGGAGGCGGCCGAGGGCGGCGTGTTTCGCTCCGACGATGCGGGCCTGACCTGGAAAAAGACCAACGACGACCGCGCCCTGCGCCAGCGCGCCTGGTACTACACCCGCATCTACGCCGACCCCAAGGACGAGGACGTGGTGTACGTGATGAACGTATCGTACCACAAAAGCAAGGACGGCGGGCGCACCTTCGAAGCCCGCAACGCCCCGCACGGCGACCACCACGACCTGTGGATAGCGCCCGAAAACGCCGGCCGCATGATTATCGCCGACGACGGCGGCGCCCAAATCAG
>JAYSZD010000015.1:0-5959 GCA_043738185.1 Hymenobacter sp.
CTTGCGAAGAACCTTATAACTCCGAAGGGGGACTCGTTCGACGAAATATCAAGCGTCATAAGGTTCTTCGCAAGCGGACGCCAGATGGAGGATGACAAACGCTTAGAAAAACCGACTTTATAAACAGATTCGTTGATAGGCGCCAACTTCCGGGCCCCTCATGCCATTTACTGGAGTTCTAGCTGCGCATTGGACGAGAATATTCCTCGTAGAGAACAGCCACATCACGCAAGGGCAAAGTCCCTTCCACCTAAGTACGAATACTAGCGGTAACGGCTCTCCCCTAGTGCTGTGCTTTGAAGCCAAAATAAGCTTGCTACCCTCGTTTCAACCACCAGCAAAAATCCGGATAGTCTTCCATAACCTAACAAGCATGGGGCACTCATTGCAATTGGGCGGTAGCCAGGCGACGAACAAAAATGTTTCACGTGGAACATTTTTGTTACTTGGGCCCATACACTTTCAACAGCAACTCATTGTAGGCCTCTAAGAGGGCTATGTACTTAGTTTGAAGCACTAAAAGCTGCTTAGATGGGTCAGAATCTATGTTTTGAGGAAGTGTTACACGCGGTGTAACACTACTTGTAACAACAGATTTTGCAGGTGATGTTACAAATGGAAAAGCAGATTGCTGAACAACTGTAAAATCATTTGAAAAATCGTGATTAATGATGTCACCTATTCTTTTTACAAAGCTGTAATCAATTGTCTCATCTTTGAATTTACGATAAATAGTTGGACGTGTAATACCCAATTCCTCTACGATACGCGTAATGGAGATACCGCTGTTTTTGATGGCTTCCTGCAGGATTTCCCCTTGATGTGACATAATAGACGCGGTGTGTAACGCTTGTGCAAATATGTACACTGTACACGTATTAAACAAATTTGTTGTTCTTTTTAAAGCGGGATAAATAATGTGATACAATTAATATTGTAACGTTGTTTACTAAATTAATGTATCATATTTCGACACAATTACATGTTACACAATTTATTTGTAACGTATTATATGCATGGCGTTACAACGCAAAAAAGGCCTACTGGATTCAGCAGGCCTTTTTTATGCGAGACATCAACCTGTTTGTACCACCCAAGAAACGCTGTTCACCAGGAAGCAAGCAGTGAAATCAATCGGTCAGGGTAATCAGTTGTCATACCGTCTACGCCCAAGGCAAGCAGGCGTTGCATATCGGCCAGGTCATTCACAGTCCAGGGGACCAGGTGGAGGCCGGGAAACTCACTTCGAAAAGCATGAACCGCGGCTGGAGTTATGGTTGCTGTATCGGGACCGAAAGTGGTGGGCAGGAAGCCCAGCTGATGCAAGCTGGAAGCCCACGGCATTTGGTCTTCGACCAAGAAACAAGTGGCTAAGTCGGGCTGAAATTGATGAGCCAGTTGCAGAATGCGCGCATCAAAACATAGCAACGTGGTGCGCTCCGAAACCCTGGCCGCGGCAAGCTCGGCAAGCACCAGGGGAAGGAACTCGGTAGGTGCCGGGTGGAACAGATTGTCGCCCCCCGGGCTGCATTTTAGCTCGATGGAGTATTTAACTGGCGGCCGGCCGAGCCGAAGCGAAGCAGATTCCAAGGTGGAGAAAACCTCGCTCAGCAGGGGCTTATATGCCGGCTCAGGAAGCTGGGCCGGGAAGCTGGGGTGCCGGAGCTGGCCGCAGTCGCAACGCCGGATGGTGGCGTAGGGCAACCGGTACAAATTATAATTCCGACCATCTGCCAACGGAATGGATTCGCCGTCGGGGTTAAGGCAAATGAGCGGATTGAGCCAGGGTTCGTGGGATACGACGACCTGTTTATCGGCCGATATGACGACATCTAACTCGATAACATCAACGCCTATTACCAAAGCGTGCAGGAAGGCAGAGAGGGTATTTTCGGGGCGCAGGCCGCGACAGCCGCGGTGGCCGTGTACTTCCGGGCGCGTTGGCGCAGAACGATTACTAGCAGGAATAAACATGACACAAGAATAAGAACTTGAAAGGCAACAAATGTGCCTGCTCCTGAGGTGAACCCAGCCATGTTGCGGCTTTTTGAAAGGCAATAGCTGGAAGCATAGTTGTATACGGCAGAACCGTCAGAAGCCGGAGTTTGGGGTAGTTTTGTGGCTCACTTTATTGCTTAGGCATCCATGAAGAAATTACTGCTACTTGCCTTACTGATAGCCCTGGGGGCCGGAGGCTACTATATCTACCGAAGCGCAAAAAACGGACCGGAGGGTGCACTAGTACTGGCCGCGGCGGCCGTGCAGTCGCACGACATGGCCGCGTTTGAGAAATACGTGGACGTGAGCAGCGTGACCGGCCACCTTGTGGACGACGTGGCCCAGCAAGGTTCGGCACTAACGTCGCTGGTGCCGGGCGGTGGGCTGATGATGGGCGGGGCCTTGCGGCTGCTGAAACCGACCCTGGCCAAAGCGGCTCGCAAAGAAGTGGAACGTTATGTGGCGACAGGCTCGCTACAAGCGGCGGCAGAGGCAGCACCGAAGCGCTCGGTGAACCTGTCGTTAACTGGCCTGGCCAGCCGTGTGGTAGGCCCCGACAGCGAGTTCAAAGGCATCAAGTACAGCCGCGAGGAAGGCGAAAATGCCTACGTGGGCCTGGAAGTATCGCAGCCCAAGTATGACACTACGATGGTGGTGGAAGTGAAGCTGCGCCGCCTGGGCGACCATTGGCAGATGACCCAGATTACCAACAGCGGCGAACTGCTGCGCGGCGTAGCAAGGCTCGAAAAGAAGCGGCTGCTCAACCAGTAGAGAGAGCCCGCTTGGTACCTGAGCTGCAGTGCCAGAAGTTCAAATTCAATCCAACAAAAAGCCCCAACCAGATGACTGGTCGGGGCTTTTTGTTGGATTGAGCGATGCTACTACTTACGGCCGGAGAACAGGAAATAAATAATAGAACCACCGAAAGGGAAGAACCAAATGACAGCACCCCAAATGAGCTTTTTAGTGAGGCTCCAGTCCTGCTTCAGCAGGCTAAACAAGGCCGCAATGGCCAGAAGGACATAAAGGATTCCGAAGATGGACAAGCTACCGTTGCTGTTGCGACCAGAACAAGAGGTGACAAACAAGGCAAGAGGAAGTAGCAAGGCTGTGAATGATAGCCGAAAATTGAAGTGACGAAGGCTTTTCATGTTGAAAGAGGGTCAGGTGAAAGAAAGAACTTGCCCCCAAATACGCAACGCTCCGCAAATAGATATGTTAATGCAAATTTAACAAGTTAACTATCTAATCATGAAAGCTTTGCCTGAATAAACAGGCTTATCTGACTAACAAATTCCGGGGCAGCAGCTGGGAAGAGGACCAGCAGCAGCACCACGCCGTAGAGCGCACCGTAGAAGTGGGCATCGTGGTTGATATTGTCGCCCCGGCGGCGGCCCATGTACCAGGAATAGGCCAGGTAGAGGATGCCGAAAACGAAGGGCTGAATGGGAACTGGAATGGGGAAAATGATGATGCCGCCCCCACTGTTATTCACAGGGAACAGCAGGATGCTGGCAAACAGCACCGACGACACCCCACCCGAAGCGCCGAGGCTGCGGTAGCCGGGGTCGTTGCGGTGGCGGAAGTAAGTGGGCAAATCGGAGATGATGATGCCGCCCAGGTACAGCAGCAGAAACAGCCCGAGGCCGGCGCCCGCGCCGTAGCCTTCTACCAGCGTGCGGAGCACCACAGGGCCGAAGGAGTAGAAGGCAAACATGTTGAAAAGAAGGTGAGCCCAGTCGGCGTGCAGGAAGCCGGAGGTGAGCAGGCGGTACCACTGGCCATCGGAGCGGGCCATGCGGTAGGGCTCCAGTATCCAGGCGTTCATGAGCTCGTCTTTCGACCAGGCGTAGGCGGAGATGGCGACCGTGAGGCCGATGAGAATGATAATAGGGTCGGGCACGAAATTGGGGATGTAGCACATGCTTCAGCTTGTGCATCGTGAGGGAGAGCACAAGCCAAAGCATGTGCTACCGGTATGAGTGAACGGGCCGCCTAGCTCTCGCGGTCCATGAGCTGGAGCGCCAGCTGGTGCAACGGCACCTTGCGTTCAACGGACGCTTCTACGCGCTCCAGGTGCTGCAGGGCATCCTGGAAGTAGTCGTTGATAAGCGCCTCCGTCTGCGGGCGAATTTCGAGCTCGTCGTAGATGGCGCGCACGGCGGCTACTTTGGCGTCGGCATCGGTCACGGGCTGGGCAATGAGCTGGCGCAGGATGGCCTGCTGCGACTCGTTGGCCTGGGCCTGAGCGGTGAGCAGCAGAAAAGTCTTTTTATTGGCCACAATGTCGCCGCCCACGCGCTTGCCGAAGGTGGCGGCGTCGCCGTACACGTCGAGCAGGTCGTCGCGCAGCTGAAAGGCCAGGCCGATATCGGTACCGAACTGGCGCAGGTGCTCGGCATCCTCCTCCGAAGCGCCGGCCAGGCGGGCCCCCAGCTCCAGGCAGAAGCCGAGGAGGACGGCCGTTTTCAGGCGAATCATATCCAGGTATTGGGCAATGCTCACCTGGGCTTCGGTCTCAAAATTCATGTCCCACTGCTGGCCTTCGCAGACCTCGGCGGCCGTCTGGCTGAAGCGCCGGAGAATGGTGGGCAGCAGCGCCGGCGGCACGTCCAGGAACAGCTCATAGGCCCGCACCAGCATCACATCACCGGAGAGAATGGCCACGTTGGGGTTCCATTTTTCGTGCACGGTGGCCTGGCCGCGGCGCAGGGGGGCCTGGTCCATCAGGTCATCGTGCAGGAGGGTGAAGTTGTGGAAGACTTCGGTGGCCAAGGCAGGCTTGACGATGCCGATTAGGTCGTCGGTAAAGAGGTGAGCACCGAGCAGCGTGAGCAGCGGCCGGATGCGCTTGCCCCCCAGGCCCATGATGTAGCGGATGGGGGCATAGAGGGTTTCCGGTGCCTGCCCGTATTCGAGTTGGGCAAGAGCGGCGGTGATGTTGGCGGGGAAGTCGGCTGGGGTCATAGGTAGTGCAAAGAACGGGGGCATCTGTCATTGCGCGGGCGCACCCAACGCGGGGAGCCTCACGAGACCCCTCCGGGGCGGCCCCTATCCCGCAGAGAGGAGTGCCACAGCGGCGCTTGAATGAGAATTGAATACTGCTGGCATCAACAAGAAAGCCCCGACTCTGGATTGAGTCGGGGCTTGAAATGACGTTGAAAAGTCGTCAGGCTCCCCCCTCCTGGGGAGAGGGGCCGCCCCGGAGGGGTCTCATGAAGTAACCTGCGTTAGTTAGGTCCTACCGCCGCTTCCCTTTAAAACCGCCGCCACCCTTGCTCCCGCCCTTGCCGCCGCTGTGCTCGCGGTAGCCGCGGGGCTCGCTGCTGCGCTGCTTGCGCTCGTCGGCTTCGCGCTTTTTCACATGGTCGGGGCGGTCGTCCACCAACTCGAAGTCGATGGTGCGGTCGAGCAGGTTGGCGGATTTCACGACCACCATCATCTCGTCGCCGAACTGAATGATGCGCTTGTTATTCTTGCCAACGATGCGGTAGTTGTCTTTATCAAGCTCGTAGAAGTCGCCGGGAATGTCGCTGATGCGAACCATGCCCTCGCACTTATTCTCCTCAATCTCGATATACATGCCACGCTCGGTGAGGCCCGAAACCACGCCCTTGAACGTGTTACCGATTTCATCGGCCATGAACTCGACCTGCTTGAATTTGATGCTGGCGCGCTCGGCGTTGGCCGCCAGTTTTTCGCGGGCCGAGGAGTGCTTGCACTCATCCTCCACGGGGTCGACGGGCACGTTTTTGCCGCCGAGGAGGTAGTGCTCCAGCAGGCGGTGGGCCATCATGTCGGGGTAGCGGCGGATAGGCGAGGTGAAGTGCGAGTAGTGGTCGAAGGCCAGGCCGAAGTGGCCGAGGGGCTCGGTGGTGTAGATGGCCTTCGACATGGTGCGAATGGCCAGGCCCTGGAGCACGTTCTGCTCGGGCTTGCCCATCACCTCCGAGCTGAGGTT
>JAYSZD010000016.1:0-2404 GCA_043738185.1 Hymenobacter sp.
GGTTAAAAAAGGAAGTCCCGCAAAGACTGAACTTCGCGGGACTTCCTTTTTAACCTCTTTCAAACGCTACGCGAAACGCTGTTACAGCGTCTTGCGCCGGTTTTTCTTATAGTCTTCGAACACCAGGTGACCCAGGCCTTTCAGGCCTGAATAATACGCTTTTCCCTGGTTCACCTCCGTGAATTCCTCCACGAATTTTTGCAAATACGGGTCGGAGGTAATCATGAACGTGGTGATGGGAATGTGGACGCGGCGGGCGGCGGCGGCCAGATTCAGCGTCTTGTTCACCACCTTGCGGTCGAGGCCGAAGGCATTTTTGTAGTAGCCGTTGCCTTCCTTGAGGCAGGTGGGCTTGCCGTCGGTAATCATGAAAATCTGCTTGTTGGGCGTTTTGCGCTTGCGCAGCAGGTCCATGGCCAGCTCCAGGCCGGCCACGGTGTTGGTGTGGTAGGGGCCCACTTGCAGGTAGGGCAGGTCCTTGATTTCAATCTGCCAGGCGTCGTTGCCGAACACGATGACGTCGAGAAAATCCTTGGGGTACTTCTGCTTCACGAGCTCGGCCAGGGCCATGGCCACCTTCTTGGCCGGCGTAATGCGGTCTTCGCCGTAGAGTATCATGGAGTGCGAGATGTCAATCATCAGCACGGTGCTGGTCTGGGACTTGTGCTCGTTTTCGCGCACTTCCAGGTCGCCCTCGGTCAGCATGAACTCGCCGCTTTCCATGCCGTGGTTGAGCTGGGCATTGCGGATGGATTCGGTCATCTGGATGGACTCCATGGAGTCGCCGAAGCGGAACTCGCGCAGGTCGGTGCTCTGCTCGTCGCCCTGGCCGGTGTGGGGGGTGCGGTGGTTGCCGGTGCTGCTCTTTTTGAGCTTGCCGAAAATCTCCTCCAGCGCACTCTTGCGAATGCCCTGCTCGGTTTTGGGCGTTATCTTGAACTCGCCCTTTTGCTGCTCGTTCTCATCGATGTAGCCCTTTTTCTTCAGGTCATCGATGAAGTTGCCCATGCCATATTGGTCGTCGGTGAGGCCATATTGCTTGTCGAGCTCATTGAGCCACTGCAGGGCCTCGCCCACGTCGCCGGAGGTAATGGTGACGAGCTGCATGAACAACTTAAACAACGACTCGAAGCCCTTTTCGGGCTGGTCTTCGGGTACAAAATCGCGGAATCGAAAGCCAACGGCCATACAGATAGTGGTTAATGGTTAGCGATTAGTGGTTAATGACTGGGTTGAAGTCAACCTGGAATTGAATCGCATTCTGGCAAACATGAGCCGCCGGTTCAATGTTCAACCCCAACCGTTACCCGTCAGTCATCAACCGTTAACCATTGCTAACTAAGCACTAAAAATGAAAGCTATTTGGAACAACACCGTCATCGCCGAGAGCGATGACACCGTAGTCGTTGAAAACAACCACTACTTCCCCGCCGATGCCATCAAAAAAGAGTTTTTTGAGGACAGCGTCGCCCAGACTTCATGCCCCTGGAAAGGCCGCGCCAGCTACTACTCCCTGAGCGTAAACGGCGAAAAAAACAAAGACGCCGCCTGGTACTACCCCGAGCCCAAGGACGCCGCCAAGGAAATTAAAGGCCGCGTGGCGTTCTGGAAAGGCGTGAAAGTGGAGAGGTAAGCCGTTCGAGAATCAACAAAAAAGGACGTCATGCTGCGCGCAGCATGACGTCCTTTTTTGTTCTTGCTGGCGGCTCGTTTAGCTAATCCATTTGAACTTGTATTCCAGCTTGGGCACGGGCATGCGATCGGCCACGCGGCGCAGGCGGTTGGGCAGGGCCATGATGTAGTCGCGGGCCTTTTCGGCCGGACCGTTGAGGTCGGTGATGTGCTCGATTTTCCAGTCCTTGATAAGCGAGTCCAGAATGTCGGTGTAGTCGGCGCTGGTGTACACGCCGATGCGCTGGGCGGCGTCGGTGAAGTGGCCGAAGGTCTTGCCCATTTCAATGCCCATTTCGCGCATGTAGTGAGCGGGCATCACAATTTTCTTGCGCATCATGTCTTCGAAAGCCAGCATCATTTCGCTGGGGTCCACTTCGAAGATTTTCTCCACGAAGGTTTTGTAGACACGGGCGTGGCGGTTCTCGTCGCCGGCAATCATGCCGCAGATTTTGGAGAGCTGGTCGTCGCCGGCAGTGCGGGCCAGCTGGCCCACGCGGCGATGCGAAATGTTGGTGGCCTGCTCCTGGTAGCTGGTGTACACAAACGCGCGGTACGGGTCGTGGGCCGTGCCCAGGTCGAAGCCGTCGTTGATGAGGTACTGGGTACTCACTTCGAACTCGCGCATGTTCACGCGACCGCTAAGATAAAGGTAGCGGTTGAGCAAATCGCCGTGGCGGTTTTCCTCGGCCGTCCAGCCCCGAATCCACTCGGCCCAGCCGTTGTTGGGGTC
>JAYSZD010000017.1:0-2403 GCA_043738185.1 Hymenobacter sp.
GCCTCACGGGCGGCGTGGTGGCGTTGTGCGGGCCGGTGGGCTTTGTGGGCCTGCTCGTGCCGCACCTCACGCGGGGGCTGCTGGGCACCACCGGACGCTACAATCTGCTAGTGTGCGCGGTACTGGGCGGCGGCTTTTTACTGGCCTGCGACCTGCTGGCCCGCCTGCTCTACCCGCCGGCCGGCCTGCCGGTGGGCTTGGTCACGGCCCTGTTCGGGGTACCCTTCTTCGTATATTTGCTGCGAAGAAATAATGGAGCGAGTAGCTTTTAGCCGTTCGCATTCAGCTTCTTTTTTTACTGATAAAACAAAGAAAGCTACTAGCTAACCGCTAATAGCTAACAGCTTAAAGAATGATTTACGTTAGCCGCCAGGAACATTTCAACGCTGCCCACAAGCTGCACAACCCCAAGTGGAGCGCCGAGCGCAACCGCGAGGTGTTTGGCCCCTGCGCCAATACCAACTGGCACGGCCACAACTACGACCTCATTGTGACGGTGAAAGGCCAGCCCGACCCCGAAACCGGCTTCGTAGTGGACCTGAAAGCCCTTTCTGACCTGCTGCGCACCCACATCACCGACCAGGTAGACCACAAAAATCTCAACCTGGACGTGCCCTTCATGGCCGGCCTCATGGCCAGTACCGAAAACCTGGCCATCGCCTTCTGGCAAATTCTGGAGCGTGAGCTGCCGGCCATCACCACGGCCCGGCTGCACTGCGTGAAGCTTTACGAAACCCCACGCAACTTCGTGGAATACTACGGCGGCTAGCGCCAATTAAAAATTAAAAATTACGAATTAAAAATGCCTTGCATTGTGAGTGGCGGGCAGAAGCAATTTTTAATTTTTAATTCATAATTTTTAATTACAGAGAATGAAATACTATCTGATTGCCGGCGAACGGTCGGGCGACTTTCACGCCGCCCACCTTATGCGCGAGTTGCAGGGCGAGGACGCCGACGCCCAATTCCGATTTTGGGGCGGCGACCAGATGCAGGCCGTGGGCGGCGAGCTGGTGCGGCACTACCAGGAGTTGGCCATCATGGGCTTCGTGGAAGCGGCCACCAGCGTGCTCAAATTTCGGGGCTACCTCAAGCAGTGCCAGGCCGATTTGCTGGCCTACAAGCCCGATGTACTGATTCTGGTGGACTACGCGGGCTTCAATCTGCGCATGGCTAAAGTGGCCAAAGACCACGGCATTAAGGTGTTCTACTACATTTCGCCCAAAATATGGGCTTGGAACCAGGGCCGCGTCGAAAAGGTGAAGGAGCGGGTAGACAGGATGTTCGTTATCCTGCCATTTGAGAAAGAATTTTACGATAAATTCGGCTACCACGTCGATTACGCTGGCAATCCTACGGCCGATGCCGTGGCCGAATTTAAGCCCGACCCTGACTTTTTTGAGCGCAACCGCCTGGAGCCCGACAAGCCCATTATTGCCGTATTGCCGGGCTCGCGCAAGCAGGAAATTGAGGAAATGCTGCACGAGATGATTGCCATTTTGCCGGGCTTTCAGGAGTATCAGTTTGTGGTGGCCGGGGTGGACAACCTCGACCCTAATTACTACAAGCACTTCCACCGCAACGGCATCCGGTTCGTATTCGACCAAACCTTCGACCTGCTGACCCACGCCAAGGCCGCCTTGGTTACCAGCGGCACGGCCACGCTCGAAACCGCCCTATTCGACGTGCCCCAGATTGTGTGCTACCGTACCAGCGTGCTGAGCTACGCCATCGGCAAAATGGTTATCAAGGTGCCGTTTATTTCCCTGGTGAACCTGATTGCGGGCCGCGCCGTGGTGAAGGAGTTCATTCAGAACGATTTCAACGCCCGCAACCTGCTCGACGAGCTGCGCCTCCTGCTCACCGATGAGGCCTACATGGCCCGCATGAAGGCCGGCTACGCCGAGTTGCGCCAGAAGCTGGGCCAGCAACAAGCCGCCAAAAAAACCGCCGGTCTAATGATTAAGTACCTGAAAGCCGGCTGAGAAAAAGTGCCGGACTGAAAGTAAGCATAGAATCAAAAAAAGCTCCGGCGCCATTTGCCGGAGCTTTTTTTGATTCTATTGCTACGATTAATGGGCCCGTTATTGTCTTTCCGGCGGCCGGAAAAGGACGATTTGGACGCACCTTGTTTACTGGCTGCCAAGCGCGCTGGTGCGTCGGGCGGTGTGTTTAGTTTTTTTCTTAGATTTACTGATTCACCTCAGGCCCAACTCTTAATGCAGCAGTGGTATTCCGGCCGTTTGGCCACCCAGCGGTCGCTTTTTTTTTCCGCGCTCAAAGCGAATTTTAATCACATGGGAGCAGCGCTGCTGCTGGCCTGCGGAACCATCCTGAGCGCCAAAGCCCAGCAGCCGGCCCCCCAGCGGGCGGCGGCCCGGTATTTTCAGGCCAATGCCGAGG
>JAYSZD010000018.1:0-2402 GCA_043738185.1 Hymenobacter sp.
CCGGCCGTGCTCAACGGCATCGAGAAAGTGGCCACCCGCGAAGGCTTCAACGTGATGATGTGCCAGTCGAATGAGGACCTGCGCCGCGAAAAACGCAACATCGAAACCCTTCTCGACGCGCAGGTGGAAGGCATTCTCATGTCGGTTTCGGCCACCACGCACCCCGAAACCGAACATTTTGAGCAGGTACGGCGGCAGGGAATTCCCCTGGTTTTTTTCGACCGCGTGCCCGAGCTGCCGCAGAGCATGGCCGTGGTGCTCGATGACTTTCAGGGCGCTTACCAAGCCGTGTCGCACCTCATTGCGCAGGGCTGCACCCGCATTGCCCACCTCGCCGGCCCCCAGCACCTCAACACCAGCCGCAACCGCTGCCTTGGCTACCTGGAAGCCCTGCGTGCCCACGGCATCGCGCACGAGGAGCAATGGCTGTATGCGCTGCCCACGCTCACGCACGAGGCCGGCCGCCTGGGCATGCAGCACCTGCTCGACGCCGACCCGCAGCTCGACGGGCTGTTCGCGGCCTACGCCATTCCGACGGTAGGCGCGCTGGAAGTATTGCGCGAGCAAGCGCGCCGCGTGCCGCAGGACCTGGCGCTGGCCTGCTTCAGCAACGAGCCCTTCACGGCCATGACCCAGCCCCAACTCACGGTAATTGACCAACGGGCCGAACAGATGGGCGAAACCGCCGTCCGGCTTTTCCTGCAGCTGCTGAAGCGGGGCCCGGTGTACGCCCCGCCTCACCTCGTGCTGAAGCCAGAATTAATCATCCGCAACTCCTCGCTGCACCGCTCACAGGAAAGCCCCGTTGCCGGGCGCTAGCCCGCAGTCGGGGGCAGCGGCACGCCATTTTATTTATCTTCCGCCGTTTTTTCCGCTTTATCCTATTCCTATGAAACTGGCATTGACAAAGGAGGCATTGTTTCAAGAAACGGAGCACCAGTTAACCAAACAAGGATTTATCATCCAGCAACAGGACCAAAATCGGCCCTGGGGCGGTTTTTTCGTCCTCGATGAAGCGCAGGCCCAGCAATTTGCCAACCTTTATTTCGATGGAATTCTAATTGAGGAGCTGCGGATTTCCGGCAAGCTCAGTCCCAAGGTGTTGCTGGTAGCACCGCAGCAGCGGCTCTCGTGGCAGTATCACCACCGCCGGGCCGAAATATGGAAAGTGGTGCACGGCCCCGTGGGCGTGGTGACCAGCCCCGGCGATGCTGAAGGAGAGCTCAAAATCCATTTGCCGGGTCACACCATCAAGATTCAGCAAGGCGAGCGCCACCGGCTGGTGGGGCTCGAAGACTGGGCCGTACTGGCCGAAATCTGGCAGCATACCGATGCCGAGAATCCCTCCAACGAAGAAGACATCGTGCGGGTGCAGGACGATTTTGGCCGGTAGTTATTGCGCCTTAGCAACTTAAATACCGCCGCCGTGGGTCACGTTATCTGTAATCGCGGCCAGGCCACCTTCCGATTCGTCGTCGACTTTCTTGGCGGCCCGGACCAGACTGCTGCTGAAGATGAATTCTTTGAGTTCGGGGACTTCCGCGTTGAGAATTTCATCTTTGGTGCCGTCCCACAGCTTGAGGCCCTGGTGCAGGAAAATAATGTGCTCCCCGATTTCAATCACGGAGTTCATGTCGTGGGTCACGATGACGGTGGTGATGCCGTATTCGTGGGTGATTTCGCGAATCAGTTCGTCGATTTTGATGCTGGTGGCGGGGTCAAGGCCGGAGTTGGGCTCGTCGCAGAACAGGTAAGTACATTGCGGCGCGATGGCACGCGCAATGCCAACTCGCTTCTTCATACCGCCCGAGATTTCGGCGGGCATTTTGTCACCGGCTTTTTCCAGCCCTACACGCTTGAGGCAAAACGCCACCCGGTCGCGGCGCTCGGCGGGCGACATTTCCGGCGTGAGCATTTGCAGCGGAAATTCCACGTTTTGGGCCACCGTCATCGAATCGAACAGCGCCGAGCCCTGAAACAGCATCCCGATTTTACGGCGGATTTCCTGACGGATATCCACTTTGCTGTTGGTGAAAATAGTGCCATCGAAGGTGATGGAGCCAATATCGGGCTTCATGAGCCCCACGATGCACTGGAGCAGCACGCTTTTGCCTGTGCCCGAACCGCCGAGTAGCAGGTTGCACTTGCCCGTTTCGAACACGCACGAAATGCCTTTAAGCACGGGCGTCCCGTCGAACGATTTCTCGATATTAGATACTTCAATCATTTTGTTGAGCTATTGGCTGATAGCTGTTGGCTATTAGCTTTTTAAACCATATGAACCACCGGGCTAAAGGCTATTAGCTACTAGCTAATAGCTAATAGCTAAAGTAGCAACGCCGCCAGAGCAAAGTCGGCGATGAGAATGGCAATGATGGAATTGGTGACGGCGCCGGTGCTGG
>JAYSZD010000019.1:0-2399 GCA_043738185.1 Hymenobacter sp.
GCATCGGCCAGCAGCGTAAACTGGCTCACCACCAGAATTTCCCCATCGGTATCCACCACGCTGCGGTTCATCTGCCCGTTTTCATCGCCAAAAATGCGCAGCTGTACCAGCTTGCGGCACATCCAGGTGAGGCTGGCGGTGGTGTCGGTGGGGGCGAACCCCGCCAGCACTAGCAGGCCCGGCCCAATGCGCCCGGTAACATGGCCTTCGACGGTAACCTGAGCTTCGCTGACGCGCTGAATGACGAGACGCATGAATGGATGAAAAAGCAATGGGCGTGTTGGTTGGCCAATTTTAAAAGGACTGGCCGGCCCAACAACCCTCAAAAGTAAAGCAGCCAGCCGATGTTGGACGCACCCTTCCGACCTTCGCGGCCTTAACGCTCCTGCCGTCCATGCCGTTTTCGCCCGCCAGCCTATCCAGCCATTCCCAACCCGCATTCCGCGGGTGGTGGCTGCTGGGGGCGTTGCTGGCCGTTAGCATCCTGCGGCTGTGGCGCTTGCCCGAAGCCGGCCCCGCCGATTACGATTCGGTGCGCAACTGGCAGGTCATTCAGGAGCTCGCGCAGGGTAATTATGCCAATCTTTTTCATCACGGCAGTCCGGGCTTCCTGCTACTGTATGTGCCGGTGGCGGTGCTAACGCGGGACTTTTTGGTTTTTCAAGCCATCAACGCGCTGCTGGGGATAGGCGGGCTGGGCTTCTTCGCGGCCTGGGTAACCCGGCAGGCCCGCCTGACCGGGCCCGAAGCCGCCGCCCTCACGCTGCTGGGCGGCACCTCGCTGCTGCTCACCTTCTCCGGCCGCGACTTTACCATGAGCTCGGCCAGTCTGGTGCTTTATGCAGGCTTGCTGCGCAGTCATTTCGCGCGGCTGCAACGGCCCGGCCCGGCGGCAATGCTGCGCGTGGCGGGCTGGCTGGCAGTGGGGCTGTGTTTCAACTATAAATTCCTGTTCGCGCTGCCCATCATCGGCGTGTTGGAAGTATGGCACGCCGATGGGCTCTGGCGGCAGCGCGGCCTGTGGTGGCGCACCGGGCTGGTGTTGGTCCTGCCGTACCTGGTGTTCGGCGCGATGGGCGTGTTGGCGGGCTTGCCCTGGTACCGATGGGCGTCCTTCTACATCCGCACGGTAGTGCCGGCGGCGGCTAACGCAGCCGGCCGACAGGCTACGCTGCACTTCGACCTGCTGTACTACCCGCGCTACCTAGCCGGGTATGAATCGCCGTTGCTGCTGGCCGGGCTGGTGGCGGCTGGCTGGCTGGTGTGGCGCGGCTGGCGTAATTCTGGGCCAGGCCGGGCGTCCGCCATGCCGCTGCTTTTGTATTTGCTGGTATGGGCTGGCTGCCTGCTGGCGGGCATGTCGCTGCTTATCAAAGCGCCCCGTGGGCTCTTATTCGCGTTCCTGCCGTTGGCGGCGCTGGCGGTGTTGAGTGGGCGGCGCGTGCTGCCCGGTGCGGCCTTTCTTAGTCTTTTGCTTGCGGCCGTGGCCCTCAACGTATTCCGAATTCACCGGGAGGTGTATGTGCCGCTGCCCACCCAATACCCCCAGGTAGCGGCGTGGCTCCAGCGCCACGGTGCCACCAAAGTAGCTAGCACCGTGGGCGCCGGCATCGCACCCTACCTAGCGCCCAACCAAAAATTGGCCGTAGTTACCGACGAACGCCAGCTGGCCGACCTGCGCCAAAAAGGCTACCAATACGTGCTGCTGGACGGCTACTGGCGCGTAGCCGGGGTATCGCGTTTCGATTCGTTGCGGCGCCGGCAGCCCGTGGCCGCCTGGCCCGCGCCCCAGCTCCAGCAGCAACTGCTATTTCTGGAGCACTCGGAGTTCACGGGCCTCAGCTACAAAGAAACCCTGGCTGCCCAACAAGCCGCCGCTACTGATTCGCTGCCCTTGCGGCTTTATCGGTTACGATAGTTAAGTGCTGCTGTTACGCAGCCCAGGCGTCAACCTCACCCCCTAACCCCCTCTCCCATGGAGAGGGGGGACTAGTTTTTAGTTTTAAAATCTGATAACTAGCCTTTTATGACTAGAGCTAGTTCCCCCTCTCCACGGGAGAGGGGGCTAGGGGGTGAGGTTAGCGTCTGGGCTGCGTAACAGCAGTAATAACTAACAACTTACTGGGCCGAAGTGGGCAGGTTGTTAGCGTCGATAGCAGGAATGTTGGCCCGGTATGCTTTGTTGAATGCCGAGATAAAAGTGTTGGCCAACAGTGCGTTGCCGCGGGGCGTGAGGGAATAGTAGTCCAGCGAAAAGAAGTTGCCCCGCACAGGTTCGGCGGTGTAAGTAACTCCGGCCATCGAGATGGAACCGGCCACGGGATTGAACAGCGCAACGTCCAAATCCAGGGTGCTTTGTTTTTTAGCTGGTGTGATAACGGGCATCTTGTATACGTCGG
>JAYSZD010000020.1:0-5941 GCA_043738185.1 Hymenobacter sp.
TGTGCTTCCGCACGAGGCGTCCCCTTTTGCTGCGCGGCCCCTCGTTGTTGGCCCCAGCCCCAACCCGAACTATTCGAGTACCAAACCCCCACACATGACATTTGACGATTTAAACCTGATTGACCCCATCCTCAAAGCCCTCAAAGAGGAAGGATATACTACCCCCACTCCCATCCAGGAGCAAGCCATTCCCCACGTGCTCGAAGGCAAAGACCTGCTCGGCGTCGCCCAGACCGGCACGGGCAAAACGGCCGCCTTCACCGTGCCCATTCTGCAGGTGCTGCACCGCACGGCCCAGGTCTCGAACCATGCCCCGCGTGCCATTCGCTGCCTCGTGCTCACCCCCACCCGTGAGCTGGCCATCCAAATCAACGAAAGCTTCGGCGCCTACGGCCGCCACCTCAGCCAGATTCGCCACACCGTTATTTTTGGCGGCGTGAGCCAGGGTTCGCAAGTGGCGCAACTCAAGCGCGGCGTGGAAGTGCTCATCGCCACCCCCGGCCGCTTGCTCGACCTCATGAACCAGGGCTTTGTGGACCTGCGCCAGGTGGAAGTGTTCGTGCTTGACGAAGCCGACCGCATGCTCGACATGGGCTTTATCAACGACATCAAGCGCATCCTGCCTAAGCTGCCCACCAAGCGCCAAACGCTGTTCTTCTCGGCCACCATGCCCGGCCAGATTCAGGAACTGGCCAGCACCATCCTGCGCCCCAACCCCGTGCGCGTGGCCGTAACGCCCGTCAGCAGCACCGCCGACACCGTGACCCAATCGGTATTTCTGGTCGAGAACAACGACAAGCCCGCCCTGCTTCGCCACATCCTGCAGGATAAGGGCATCAAGCGCGTGCTCGTGTTCACCCGCACCAAACACGGCGCCGACAAGGTGGTGAAAGCCCTGGCCGCCAACCAGATTCCAGCCGAAGCCATTCACGGCAACAAAAGCCAGAACCACCGCCAGCGCGCCCTCTCCAATTTCAAAGCCGGCAGCACCCGCGTGCTGGTGGCCACCGATATTGCCGCCCGCGGCATCGACGTGGACGAGCTGACCCACGTTATCAACTACGAAATCCCGAACGAGCCCGAAACCTACGTGCACCGCATCGGCCGCACCGGCCGGGCCGGCGCCTTCGGCACCGCTTTCTCCTTCGTGGAAGACGAGGAGCGTGCCTACCTGCAGGACATCCAGAAGCTCATCAGCCGCCAGATTGACATCGAAGCCGAGCATCCGTTCGTATCGGGCCGCATCAAGCCTGTGATGTTGCACGGCAACGAGCGCATCATCCGGCCCAAGGGCCCGGCGGGTCGTCCGGCCCGTTCCGGCCCCCGCGAAGGCGGTAATGGCGGCAGCGGTCGTTCCGGCGGTGGCCAGGGCGGCGGACGCTCCGGCGGCCAGGGCAGCGGCGGTGGCCGCCCCAGCGGCAGCGGCGAACGCAGCAGTCGCCCCGCTCCTGCCGCGGGCAGTGGCCAGTCGGACACGGCGCGCCGCTTTGGCAGCGGCGGTGCCCGCGTGAACGTGGGCGGCAACCGCGAAGGCGGTGACCTGGGCGGCCGGCGTCGTGGCGATGCCGGTGGCACCCGCCGCGGCTCGTTTTAAGCGCGCTTACAGGTTCTATTGAGTAGCACAGAACGTCATGCTGAGCTTGCCGAAGCATCTCTACCGCAATGCTAAAACTGATTAGTTGCGCGGTAGAGATGCTTCGGCTTCGCTCAGCATGACGGACTTTAGTCCTGGGCACCGTTTTTCAAGCAAAAAGCAACAAGGCCCGGAAAACTTTTTCCGGGCCTTGTTGCTTTTTAGAACAGATTACGTGCTTGTTCGCTCCTGATTAAACCTTGTTTGTTTCTTATGGCTAAGCCCACGCTCCCTGTTATCCAAGCCCTGCGCGACACGGCGCAGCGTCTCGCCACCCAAGCTCCCTACCAGTGGGGCCACATGGGCAGCTGCAACTGCGGCCACCTAGCCCAAACCGTCACGCGCCTCACCAAAGCCGAGATTCACGCCCGCGCCATGCAACGCTACGGCGACTGGGAGCGGCAGCTCATCGACTACTGCCCCACCAGCGGCCTGCCCATCGACCAAACCATCGACGAGATGCTGGCCATGGGCTTCTCGCGCAGCGACCTCACCCACCTGGAGAAGATTTCCGACCCCACCATTAGGGCGGCCATTGGGTTTGAGCGGCGGGACGCTCTCCGCCACAACCAGCGCGACGACGTAGTGCTCTACCTCCGCACCTGGGCCGACCTGCTGGAGCGCGACCTACTGGCCGGAATCACCCTGCCCAACTTCAATACTGAACCGGTGCCCACTCCAGTATTTGCAGAGGTTGCTGGGTAGCCCCCCAACCCCAATGTATTGGGTTGGCTGCTTCCGCTAGAGCCTCATACCTAGCCTACAAAAAAAGACCCTGCCAAGAATCTGGCAGGGTCTTTTTTTGTAGGCTTAAAAAGCTCATTTCGATTTGACGAAGCGGCCGGCGGCTGTTCGGCTATTGACGGGTGACGTCGGAGCGCTGGGCCTCCCGGTATCCTTCGGCCCGGTGCTCGCGCTTGTAAGCCGCATCGGCCGAAGGGTCTTTCTCAGCGTCGGGAGCTTGGGCGCAAGAGGCGGTGAGCAACATTGCCGCGGTGGCGGCCAACCAGAGATTCGTACGGAACAGTTTCATGCTGCGAAGATAAACCCTCGTCGCCAATTGAACAACCATTCGTCAAATGCAGCGCGTCGTTGTTCCAGAATATTGCCCGCGATGGAAGGCCTTATGCCACTCCAACCATGCTTGGCTGGAACCTGGCAAAGGCCTTCAATTCCCGCTTTACAAATGTCAACAATCCGGTTTGAGAGGGGTGCGACTTAGCATTCATATCCTGAATCAGCCTTCTCACCGAACGCTGATTTTTGTGGCGCTCAGGATGCGACTACCCGGCAGAAACGCTGACTTGCGTGAGGCAACCAATACTGCTTTACTGCGCTCAACGGCTTAGCATGAGAACCTGAATGCACGCAACCCGAATATGATTTATTACTACGACTCGCTATCCTATGCAGTTAGCATTGCAACAAACCACCCCAACAATGAACGCCATATTTTACAAGCAGAAGCATTAGCTTTAAACAGTAAGCCAAGGCTGAAAATCAGTCCAACAGAACAGACATACGAATCAAATCAACGCTTTTGTTAGTTGTATTTTTTATACTGATTTACAAGTTTTTATGAAAAATTATTTTTCATAAAAATCAAACTCCAGCTGACCCTATAAAAGTTAGTAAAAAATAAAATGACATATATTCATACTAATGAAAAATAGCTATCTATCAGCTTACGATGACCTGCGTTTTAATTGCCCTGTTTTCATACTGCCAAATTAGACTAATTCCATATCACACATAGCAACCATACTCTGAGCCGATATGATTTTATGCCGGGTAAGCAAGGCAAGAGTGGGCTATTGAGGAGTAGTTGAAAACGGTCGATTAAGGCCTCGCACTCCGTCCTGCACATCAATTTCGCTCTTGATATGGGAAGTATCAACCCGGCTTACCTGGGTCAAACAAGCTGCTACCCAAAGGGACTCGGAGCGAATCACATCGCCGCTCTCTCCTGACTAAAAAAGCCGGGCAACGGTCATTTCACGCTGGCTCTGGTTGCGTGGGGTAGCAGCTACTCGGGCTGGTAGTCGGCAAAGGAGCCGTCGGCATAGAAAATCACTATCCGGCGAATTGGCTTTTCTGCCCCGGCAAAAAGGGCCGATGCCGTGGGGCTGGCAATGGCCACAGGATTGACCGGTGATTCAATAGCTGGTTGATTAGCTGGTTGATTAGCTGCTGGGCCGTTGTCGGGGATAACTACAGCTGTGGGAGCTGGCGCAACGACTGGCGGAAGTGATGGTTCTTGAAGTGGTGGTTCTTCTGGCACTACCGCCTGCGCTAGCGCCGTTTTGGGCGAGGCGGCGGTAAACCGCCGGGGCACGGCCTTGCTATTGGCCGTTGGAGCAGGCCGCCCGGCGTTTGCCGTGGTCGGGCTACGCCTGGAACGTGCCGCCGCAGCTGGTTCCAGGCTCGCAGCGGACTCTTGTCGCGGCGTTATCACCTCTTGCTGAGTTTTTTGCGTGGCAAATACAGCCTGAGCAGGCGGCTGTTGCGGCTCAGGAGTAGCAGCGGGGACCTCGCCGGTTTGCATGGGGCCCGTACCATTCAGAAGCCACGCCATGGACAGTTCCGGCATGGCTCCCAAAATACGCTGTACAACCTCCAGACTGGGCTTGTTACGGCCCGATAGAATATGGCTGACAATGGGCCGCGCGATGCCAATGGCATCGGCAAATTGAGTAGGCGTGAGTTGACGGGATTCCAGCAGCTTACGAATTCGCTCGACCATAGCAGTTTATTTTAATTACAAATGTACTACACCGCGATTTACTAAGCTGAAGCCCGGCTGCTACACGCATTTACAAATGTTCATCCGATAGAAGTGCAGTTTGAATAGTTCACAAATCTGCACCAACAGTCGATACCAGTAGATTTACTTATGTAATTTATATTTGTAATCGGAAACCGTCAATTCCTAAGTAGGCCAGTACTGTGGTATGACCACAGGGAGCAGTTGGACCGGCGGGCGCGTCAATTCAATGCTTCTTTCTGCGGCCCTGCCAGAGTCCCTATGCAGTCCTCCATAGCTGCTAAGCGCGACAAAAAAGCCCGGCAACTGATGAGTTGCCGGGCTTTACCATACTGAGAGTCTTGTTCACTAATCAGACCTGACTAAGCTTTTTATCACGTCTGACAACCCTGGCAAGTGCCTAGTTAAAGTACTCGCGGGCCAGGGTCTTGTCGTGGCCGTAGATGTCTTTCCGGAAGTGCGGATGCCCATCGGCATCGGCCCAGGCAGTGAAGTAAACCAGATAAACTGGGAGCTTTTCTTTGAGAGTAAGGTATTTTTCGCGGCGCTGGGCGATGGTATCCAGGATGGTTGCCTGGTCCCAGCCGTCCTTATTGCGGAGCAGATAGGTGGCCAGTTTGATGGGCTCTTTCACCCGCACGCAACCGTGGCTGAAGCTGCGGTTGGTCTGGGAAAAAAGCTCGTCGTGGGGCGTGTCGTGCAGGTACACATCGTTAGAGTTCGGGAAGATAAACTTCACTTCGCCCAAGTCATTCTTAGGACCCGGCCGGCGGCGCAAGGTGTACTTGAAGTTTTCCTTCGTCACGTTGGCCCAGTCAATGGAGCGAGGACTGACGGGCGTTGCCTTGGCGCCCCAGCCCTTCACAACCTCCATGTCGAGCCGGTCGAGGTAGTTGGGGTTGGCCATCAGCTTGCCGCGGAGCTCTTTTTCGATGATGCTAAAAGGCACGTTCCAATAGGGCGAAAGCACCACATACTCCAATTTGTCGCTGAAGATAGGCGTCTCATTCAGGGCCTTGCCAACGATGACGGGCATACTGAAAACCTCCTTGTTGGCTTCTACCACATGCAGCGTGTACTCGGGAATATTCACCAGCAGATAGTCGGGCTCGAAGCGCTTGGGGAGCCAGCGCCAGCGTTCCATATTCAAAATAATCTGGTCGATGCGGGTGCCAATCGGCACATTGAGCGCGGTAAGGGTCTCGCCGCCTACAATGCCATCGGGCCGGAGTCCGGCGTCAGTTTGGAAAGCTTTCACGGCATTTACCAACTCCGCGTCGTACACTTGCTCTACCGCCACAGCCCCGCCGCCATCGGCATTTTCTTGCTGCGAGACCGGCATTGCCACGGGGGCGGAAGCCGACGGGGAATTGCTGGAGCCTGCAGCTGCTACGCCCAGAAGCCGCTGCCGCAACGCCGAGACGGCGGGCGAGGACTGTCCCGGCCGCAGCTTCAGCGTGGTAGGTAGTACCTTCCAGCCCCCGGCCCGCTCCTGCTCGCGGTAGGCCGCCAGGGCTTTGCGCAAGTTGTCGTACTCGGGATGC
>JAYSZD010000021.1:0-2398 GCA_043738185.1 Hymenobacter sp.
CAACCCCAACGACCTGGGCATTCTGTTCGGCAACAACAATATTTCGCAGTCTGCCCAGGTCGTTTACCAGAAATTCAAGCCTTTCTGGAAGGTCAACAACTTCTCCATTTTCTCGGTCATCAGCCAGACGCTGCTCTACAAGCCCACGCGCTACCAGGCGCTCAGCGGGTACCTGGGGGCCAATACCACGTTCACCAAAAGCTTCATCCAAACCGGGTTCGATTTTAACGTGGACGCCGTGGCGCACAACTTTTTCGAGCCGCGCACCCGGCCGTTGGGCGGCTACTACGTGCGGGTGCCGGGCAATGCCCGCCTGGTCTGGTTCGTGAACTCCGACTCGCGCAAGAAACTAGCCTACAGCTTCAATGCCGGCTTGCAGCAGTACAACCGCGACGACCGGCTGCCCCGGCCCCGGCGCCTGGGGTACAGCTTCGGCGTCTACCCGCGCTTCCGCGTCAACGACCATCTTTCCTTCCGCTACAGCATCGATTGGAGCCTGGACGTAAACCAGATTGGCTACGTGAACGGCGGCCTCGACGAGCGCGAAGCGCTGGACCAGCCCCTTATTGAGCTGTTGAACCGGGAGTTTCGGGCCGGCCGCGGCCCCGTTGATGCGTTGCTGGGCCGGCGCGACGTGGCCACGGTATCGAACGTGGTTTCTACGGCCTACACCTTCACCAACCGCATGGCCTTCACGCTGCGGGTGCGCCACTACACCAGCAACGTGCGCTACAAGGATTTCGTCCAGCTGCGGCCCAACGGCAACGAGCAGCTGGTGAGCTATGAGCGCAACCGCGACAACACCTACAACGCCTTCAACGTGGACGCCGTGTACTCGTGGTGGTTCGCGCCGGGCTCCCAAATCAGCATTGTCTGGAAAAACGCCAGCGCCGACGAGCTGTTTGCCGAGCGGGCCACGCCGCAGTACTTCGATAATTTCAACAGCACCATCAATACCCCGCATAATAACAACGTGTCGGTGAAGGTGCTCTATTTCCTGGACTACCTGGCGCTGCGCAAGAAGAAAAGCTAAATGCCGGGGTAGAGACGCAGTTAGGCGTATCTACCTTTGTGTTTTCCATGTTGCGCAACCATATGCCGGCTACCAATGCCCTCGAACTTCGAACCGTAGCCGTGACGCGCTACGTGACCCCGTTGCGGGAGGGCGGCTCCCTCCCGGCTTTGGTAGAGGCCGACGACAACTTCCTCTACGTGCTCAAGTTTCGGGGCGCCGGGCAAGGCGTAAAAGCCCTCATTGCCGAGCTAATTGTGGGCGAAATGGCGCGTGTTTTGGGCCTGCGCGTGCCCGAGCTGGTGTTTTGCGAGCTCGACGAAGCCTTTGGCCGCACCGAGCCCGACGAGGAAATCCAGGACCTGCTGCGCGCCAGTACCGGCCGCAACCTGGCCCTGCACTACCTCTCAGGCGCCATCACCTTCGATGCGCTGGTCACCACCATCGCGCCGCGCCTGGCTTCGCAAATTGTGTGGCTCGATTGCCTGACGCTGAACGTGGACCGCACCGCCCGCAACACCAACCTGCTCACGTGGCACAAGGAATTGTGGCTCATCGACCACGGCGCCGCCCTCTACGCCCATCACGCTGGCCCCGACTGGGCCCAGCCGCGCCCGCGCCCCTTCCCGCAGGTGAAGGACCACGTGCTGCTGCCCCAGGCCAGCGAGCTGGCCGAAGCTGACGCCGAAAGCCGCGCCAAACTCACGCCCGAAGTTCTCCGCGCCATCGTGGCCCTGGTGCCCGACGAGTGGCTTATTAACGGCGACGCGCCCGCCGCAGCGCAGCGCGCCGACTACGTACGTTTCCTCGAAACCCGCCTGGCCGCCGCCGAAATCTTTGTTCAGGAAGCCCAAGATGCCCGCAATGCACTTATTTGAGTACGCCGTGCTTCGCGTGGTGCCCCGGGTGGAGCGCGAAGAATTCCTGAACGTGGGCGTGGTGCTTTACTGCCGCAGCCTCGGCTTCCTGCAAGCCCGCTACCTGCTGCCCGAGGCTAAGCTCCAGGTCGTGGCTCCTGACCTCGACTTAACGGAGGTGCAGGCCCGCCTGCAGGCCTTCGAGCGCATTTGCCAGGGCCGCACGGCCGGCGGTACCATTGGCCAGTTCGGCATGGCCGAGCGGTTTCGCTGGCTCACGGCCACTCGCAGCACCATCGTGCAAACCTCGCCCGTGCACCCCGGCCGCTGCGCCGACGCGGGCGAAACCCTGGCGCGGCTGTTCGCCCAGCTGGTGGCGTAGCCGGACTGCCGCAGCTGCACGGGGCTGAAACCGAAAAACCCCGCCTGCCTGCGCAAACGGGGTTTAAAGTGGAGATGCAGGGATTCGAACCCTGGTCCAGACAAGGAAATCAACGTGCTTTCTACGTGCGTATCCAGACTTGAATTT
>JAYSZD010000022.1:0-2397 GCA_043738185.1 Hymenobacter sp.
GCACAAAAACGGCTCCACGCTCAAGGAAACGGCTCTGAAACTGGGCTACGTGACCGAAGCGGAATTTGACGAGTGGCTGAAGCCCGAGGAAATGGTGGGGCGGTAAGTCGGCACTTTCGTTTTCGCTTGATTAACCTAAGAACGTCATGCTTCGGCTCCGCTCAGCATGACGTTCTTTGCTATTTGACGAAATCCCAATAGCGCGGCCTTGTTCTTTTTCACCAGCATCTTTGCCCCCATGGACTTCTCCGCTAACATCGTTCTCGAAAACAGCCGCGCCCGCCTGCGGCCCCTGGAAATCGGCGATTTTGAGGCCCTCAAACTCGTGGCTTTCGATGCCGACCTGTGGCAGTACACGCTGACGCGCGGCGACGACGCCGTGAGCCTGGCCGCCTACATCCGCCAGGCCCTTGAAGCGCGGGAGCAGGGCCTGCGCTACCCGTTTGCCATCCTCGACCGGGAAACGGGCCAGCTCGCCGGCAGCACCAGCTACTACAATGAGGTGCAAGGCGACCAGCGCATCAGCATCGGCTATACCTGGGTGGGCACGGCGTTTCAGCGCTCGGGCCTGAACCGGGCCTGCAAGCACCTGCTGCTGAGCCACGCCTTCGGGCAGCTGGGCCACGAGCGGGTGGAGCTGGAAACCGACGCGCGCAACGACAAATCGCGCACCGCCATGACGCGCATGGGCGCCACCGAGGAAGGCACGCTGCGCAGCCACCGCCCCACGCAGGGCGGCATCCGGCGCGATACCGTCATTTTCAGCGTCATCAAACCTGACTGGTCGGAGCTCCGCCAGACGGTTTTTCAGGTGTATGAAAACCATGGCTGAGCCGGCCCAACCGGCCCCCGACCGGCGGCGGCCACCGGATGGAATGTGGCGCCGGCGCGTGGCTAGCTTCGGTCATGCCGTGCGGGGGGTCGGGGCGGCACTCCGCTCCGAGGTGCACTTGCAGTTTCATGCGCTGGCTACGGTAGTCGTCATTGGGCTGGGGTTTTACTGCAACATAACGCGGCTGGAATGGGCGCTGGTGGCCCTGGCCGTGGCCGGCGTCTGGACCGCCGAGTTGGTGAATACCGCCATCGAAGCGGTGACGGATTTGGCCTCGCCGGCCTACCACCCGCTGGCGGGCAAGGCCAAGGACGTGGCCGCCGGCGCCGTGCTGCTGGCCGCGCTGGGCGCGCTGGTGGTGGGTGTGCTGGTATTCGGCCCCCACGTGCTGCCCGGCAGCCATTAATTCAGCGCCCAGGAGTGGCCGGCAAAGCAAACGAAATCAGGCGAAAAACCAACTCATTGAATAAGCCCGGCGTACAGCAGGCGGAAGTGCGGAGCGGCCTGACTGTTGACCTGATTAATTCCCTGAAATGAAAAACCTGCTTGCCTTAGCCGTCGGCGCCTTGCTCGCCACGGCCTGCGCCCCCAACCAAGTGAGCGTGACCACGCCCACCACGCCGCCCTCGTCGGGCTACGCGAGCGGCCCCGACACGCCCGTGCCCACCAGCGCCAATACCGTGGACCCCGTGCCGGCCCGCGTAGCCGTGTCCGACACCACCGCCCGCCCGGCCTGGCTGAAGGCCCGCATTGCCCAGGTGCTAAGCGAGCGCAAGCGCAACCCCATCACCCGCATGCTGAGCTATACCTACGATGGCCGGCAGGTGTACTACATTTCGGCACCGTGCTGCGACCAATACTCCCAGGTGTTTGACTCGCAGGGCCGCCTGGTATGCCAGCCCGATGGCGGCATCACGGGCAAAGGCGACGGCCAGTGCCCGGACTTCGAAAAAAATAAATCCAACGAAAAACTGGTCTGGCAAGACCCCAGATAGAATTATGAGTTGGGAGTTGGGAGTTATGAGTTGCTGTTCGGGCAGTTCGAAAATCCCCAACTCAACACTCATAATTCAACACTCATAATTCAAGAAATGGACACTCTACAAAAACTCGGCGCTTTCAACGTGTGGGCGAATACCACCGTGCTGAACCGCCTCGACGAAGTGGCTGCTACCGGCCAGGAAATCCCACCCGTGGTGCTGCGTCTGTTCAGCCACGTACTCAACGCCCAGGCCATCTGGATTTCGCGCATTGGCGGCACGGCCAGCCCTGTGAAAGTGTGGCAGGAACACGACTTGGCCACCTGCCACCAGTTGCACCAACAAACCTCCGAGCCCCTGCACCAGCTCATGGTGCAGGCCGATGAAACGGAACTGCAGCGCCTTATTTCTTACACCAACTCGCTGGGTGACAAATACGATAGCCAGGTGCACGATATTCTGACGCACGCCGTGGTGCATGCCAGCTACCACCGCGCCCAGGTAGCTACCCGCCTGCGCGACCACGGCCTGGAACCCGTAAATTCTGACTTTATCACCTACTGCCGCGAACTGGCCGCCGCCGCC
>JAYSZD010000023.1:0-16762 GCA_043738185.1 Hymenobacter sp.
GTTTTCTGGGGCCGGCCACGGCCGCCAGCGTCCAGCAACTCCCCACAAAACCGTCGTTTCTGCTGTTGCGCCCCGGCGATGCGCTGCGGGTTACGTCGCAACCACCGGCCGACCCGGCAGCTGCGGCTGGCTCGGTCCCCGCTACCATTGGCTGCACATTGCCCGAGGCGCTGGCCAGCGTGAAGCTGGGCGAGCAAATCTGGTTTGATGACGGCAAAATCGGGGGCGTGGTGGAGGCAGTGGAAGCCGCCACCCTGCACGTGCGCATCACCCAGGCCCGCGCTGAGGGCACCAAGCTGCGCAACGACAAAGGCATCAACCTGCCCGACACCTTGCTGACCCTGCCCGCCCTGACGACCAAAGACCTGCAGGACCTGGCTTTCATCGCGCAGCACGCCGACTTGGTGGCGCTTTCGTTCGTCAACTGCCCCGCCGATGTGGAATTGCTCCACCAGCACCTTGCCCAGCTCACGGACCGCGACCTGCCCATCGTGCTTAAAATTGAAACCAAGCGCGGCTTCGAGGAGCTGCCAGCCCTGCTGCTCAGCGCTATGCGGGCGGGCAGTTGCGGGGTGATGATTGCCCGCGGCGACCTTGCCGTGGAATGCGGCTTCGAGCGCATGGCTGAGGTGCAAGAGGAGATGCTCTGGCTCTGCGAGGCAGCCCACGTGCCCGTTATCTGGGCCACGCAGGTGCTGGAAAGTCTGGCGCAGGGCGGGCGGCCGTCGCGTGCCGAAATTACGGATGCTGCCATGGGCGACCGGGCCGAGTGCGTGATGCTCAACAAGGGCCCCCACATGGTGGAGGCGGTGCAGGTTTTAAGCGCCATCATGCAGCGCATGCAGGCGCATCAGCACAAGAAAAGCGCTATGCTCCGGCACCTGCACGTGGCCCGGCGCTGGCCGAAAAAAGGCGGGGAGCCGCAATAAGCAGGGTCTGTCAGTAAATGGGCGGGGCGGCTTGAGGTGGTCGGGCAAACCAGGAGATAATTAGGTGTTCATTTCCCGAACCAATGGAAAAAGTCCCTCCCACGAAACGGCCGCGTTACGATGCCGCCCGGCGGCCCAAAAGCCCGAGTGCCAGCAGCCCCATCAGGCCCATCACCAAGGCAAAAGGGCGCAGACTACCGCCCGTGGGCACAACGGGCACCACCCACGACCAGTAATTGATGGCGGTATGACACAACACGACCAAGACTAAACTGCCCCTCGTGCGATTGGCCAGCCACGCGAATAGCACCGACAGCGCCAGCGTGCTGCTTAGGAACGAGGCTATCGGAATGTGGCGTTGCGAGGTGTTGGCCAGGAAGAAAAGCGGCAGGTGCCAACAGCCCCACACCACGCCCAAAACCAGGCTGCTGACGCGCCAGCCGTACCGCTCTTGCAGCGCCGGCAGTGCGTACCCCCGCCAACCGAACTCCTCGCCGAGTGGCCCGCCGAGTACCAGTATAAGGACAAAATTCAGGGCCGCGAGTAGCCCATGCCCCCAAACCGGCGAAGGCGGCAGGGTGCCGCCTAGCGCGAGGTGAATCGTAGCCGCCAGCACTATCACCCCCAGCGGCAGCCCCACGGCAAGCGCCACCCAGCCCCAGCCAACGCCCCACCGCAGGCAACGCGCCAGCCAGCCCCGCAGCTCGGCCCACCCGCCCGCCAAGCCCACCAGCCCGACGGCCGCCAGCGTGGGACCGAAACCACCGAGGAACATCAAGGCGGAAGCCAACCAGGATGCCTGCCCTTTGACGACCGGCGCCAGCAACCAGCAGCCCCACGACCACGCGAATGCCAGGGCGACGAACCGCGCCAGGCGTTTGACAGCGCCTTCGGCCGGCGTTGAGGGCCCGTCCGACAAAGCCGGCCGCGCCGGGTCGGGAAGTAGCGGGTGTTGGTTTTGCCGAGCCAGCAGCAGGGAAACGGCCAGCAGGGCGGAGAGCAGCTATCCGGCGTCTTCCACCATGCCGAAGCTCAGCACCGCGAAAAAGCCGACGATGGACCAGGCAAAGGGAATAACAAGCAAGGCGCGGGGGAACTGGCTGACCGTGAGCAGGAAAAAGCCAAAGGTGAAGATTGTCGTGGGGCAGGGAAGCCCGAAAGTGGGCGCAAGCGGATAAACATGACCAAAAAAATAACCAGCAATCGGGTAGATGAGGAGCGTGAAAAGTATCAGGCTAATTCCCGTGATTCCGTATTTATCAGCAGTGAATTTGAATGACAGCCGGCCTTGAAAAACACCGAAAAATGCAATCATAACACCCTGAATAATAAAAACAAACCCGAATAAATAAGCGGCTTTGTTGATGTTAGAAAAATACGTGATATGATAAACAAGGCCCATCCACAACCAGAAAAAAGCCAGCACTCCGCTGATAATTTTGTCTGACTTTCGGTTAGGTTTTATCGCTAAATAGATGGCCCCCGCTCCCAGCAAGTAAAAAACGACCTGCATCGGAAAAACTCCCTCGTTATACCGTCGGAAGACGGCTAAAAACTGGTCGGTAGTGAAGGGCGCGAGGGCCAACGAGGCCGCCACCACGCCGCCCAGCGGAGAAAAGTTGAGACCGGTCTGGGTTGCAAGGGCGCTCATCGGAAGGGCCTGGTTGGGGTATGAGAAACGAGCTGTTTGGTAGCGAGTGGAACCACCGTAGCCAGCCAGGAGCCCGGCACATCGAACGGGTGAATGGGCACGGTTATCCGGTCGTTGCGCACCAGAAAACGCCCCCCGAAGCGCATGGGCAGCGGGCTGCCGCCCATCGGGAAGCCGGGCGGGCCGGGGCGCTGGGCGTGAATATGCAGGTGGGGCTCGTCCGTGGCCCCGGAGTTACCAGCCTGCGCCAGCAGCTGCCCGGCCACCACGCGGGCCCCGGCCCGCACCCGGAGCGAGCCGCGCCGGAAGTGGGCCAGCACGATGTCGGCCTGGGCACCGCGCAACAGCAGGTAGTTGCCGGAGGGGTGCGCGTCGTCGTGGCGCGGCACGGGCATGTCGGGATACCCGTCCTCAGCCAGCAGCACCGTGCCTGCGCAGGGTGCCAGCACGGGGGTGCCATAGATAAAGTAAGCGGCCGGGCTGGTGGGCACCAGGCCCGCAGCCCGGCGTCCCCAACGGTCCAGGGCCACTACGTCCAGAGCGTAGCCGGTGCCCAGCCACGGGCGGTGCGCGGCTACGGTGGTATCGAGGGCATCGGCGTGCGGGTTCAGGCTCAGATTAGTGCCGCCACTAACCATCAGATAGCGGCCGGCCGCCAGCGGAAACCGCAGCTTCACAGCTGGCGCGGTGGGTAGCGCCCGGCCCTGCCAGCCCAGCCAGGTCTGCCACGCCCCGAACAGTCCCAAGGCGGTGAACACACTTAGCCGGACCCACTGCCCCACCCCGCGCGGAGCTGCTTCGCCGGCCAGCTGGCCCCACCACCCGCGCCCGGCCAGCAGCAGCCAGGCACCGCCATACACGTAGCCTACCCACCACGGCACCAGCAGCCACGGCCCCGTGAGCGACAAAGCCAGCAGGACCAATGCCGTACTACCAGCCTGTATCCCAAAGCCCAAGCCACTGCGAAGCGGGGCCAGAGCGAGCCAAGCCAGCAGGCCGAATGGCACCAGTGCCTGCTCAAGAAATAATAGCCAGTGCATGAAGAGCAGTCGTTGATACGCCTGAGAACGTTCTAAATTCCCTCGAACAGCACTGCCGTTTCCAGATAGTCGGGCACCACCACGTTGGACCAGCCCTGGTCCTGGCGCAGGGTTTGGGCTAGGGCTTCGGCCGCCGTGGGCTCGCCGTGCACGATGAACGTGTACTGAGGCGGCTGCTCGAAATTGCCCAGCCAGCGCAGCAGCTCCGAGCGGTCGGCGTGGGCCGAGAGGCCGCCCAGGTGCTCGACGTGGCAGCGCACGGGCACCAGCTCGCCAAACATCTTGATGGGGGTTTCGCCATTCTGCAGGCGGCGACCCCGGGTGCCCTCGGCCTGGTAGCCGATGAGCAACAGCGTATCCTGGGGCCGGGGCAGGCGGTGGAACAGGTGGTGCACGATGCGTCCGCCGGTACACATGCCGCTCGACGAGATGATGATGGCCCGGCCGGGCAGCTGGTTTAGGCCCTTCGACTCGCGGGATTCCGTCACGAAGCGCACGCCGGGAAATTCAAACACGTTGCCGTGCCCGAGGCGGTGGGCCGTAGGGTGGCGCGGGTACAGGTCCGATACGCGAATGCCCATCGGGCTGTCCACGTACACCGGCACCGGGGGTACGCGGCCTTCCCGAATCAGCTTTTTGAGATGATAGAGCAGCGTTTGGGTGCGGCCCACGGCAAAGGCAGCGATGAGCAGCACGCCGCCCCGTTCTAGGGCCTCGTTTACCACGCGGGCCACTTCGGCCTCGGGGTCGTCCACGCGTACGTCCCGGTCGCCGTAGGTGGATTCCACCAGCAGCACGTCGGCCTGCGTGACGGGAGCCGGGTCGTGCATCACGGGGTTGTCGTAGCGGCCCAAGTCACCGCTAAATACCAGCTGCTTGCGCTGGCTGGCACCCTGCACGGCTAGCTCCACGCTGGCCGAGCCCAGGATGTGGCCGGCTTCGCGGAAGGTGAGGGTAAGCGCGCCGTCGAGCAGCGTGAGCGGGGCGTCGTAGGCCACGCTTTCCACCAGGGGCAGCATTTTTTCCACGTCGGCCTGGGTGTATAGCGGCTCGGCGGGGTGGTGCTTGGAATAGCCTTTTTTGTTGGCGAAAGCGGCTTCCTCTTCCTGTAGCTTGGCCGAGTCGAGCAGCATGATGCTGAGCAGGTCGGCGGTGGGCTCGGTGCAGAAGATGCGACCCCGGAAGCCGTCGCGCACCAGCCGGGGCAGGTAGCCGGTGTGGTCGATGTGGGCGTGGGTGAGGATGACGATGTCCACGTCGGCGGGCGTGAGCGGCAGCGGCTCGCGATTGCGCAGGCGCAGCTCCTTCAGGCCCTGAAACAGGCCGCAGTCCACCATGACCTGGTGCCGGGTGGCGGGGCCGCTGTCCAGCGTGAGCAGGTATTTGGAGCCCGTGACGCAGTGCGCCGCGCCGAGGAATTGCAGGGTAACATTCATAGAAGTAGTGGAAGTGCGGGCCTATGCAAAAGCCTGCCACAAGAGTACGGCTGCCCCAGCCCCCCGGCCTTGACGAAAGTCATCCCGGGAGCCTGACGTTGGACAAGGGAATTGCTGGCGGCAGGCTGGTCCTTTGCACAGCGCCGGCCCCCGCCTCCCGCAGCCCGGTCATTAGCTTTCTTCTAACTCTTTCTTACTGACCCCATCATGGCACAAGACGCATTCATCCTATTTTTTCGGGAACTGACTAACGACAAGGTGGCCCTGGTGGGCGGCAAGAATGCTTCCCTGGGGGAGATGTTCAACAAGCTCAACGACCAAGGTATCAGCGTGCCCGACGGCTACGCCACCACGGCGGCGGCCTACGGGCTGTTTCTGGACGAAAACGGCCTGCGCGAACCGCTGACCGAGCTACTGGCTAGCCTCGACACCAAGGAGTTCACCAACCTGCCGGAAGTGGGTGCCCGCGCCCGCTCGCTGGTGCACGGGGCCACTATGCCCCTGGCGGTGGCCCGAGCCATCACGGACGCTTACCATACGCTGTGCGCCGAATACCCCACCAAAATTCAAGTGGCCGTGCGCAGCAGCGCCACCGCTGAGGACCTGCCCACGGCCAGCTTCGCCGGGCAGCACGACTCGTTTCTGAATGTACAGGGTGCCCAGGCGGTGGTTGAAGCCTGCCAGAAGTGCTACGTGTCGCTCTTTAATGACCGGGCCATCAAGTACCGCGTCCTCAATAAGTTCGATCACATGGCCGTGGCCCTCTCGGTGGGCGTGCAGACCATGGTTCGCTCGGACATGGCCTCCGCCGGCGTGGCCTTTACCATCGAGCCCGAAACCGGGCACGAGAACCTGATTTACCTCACCGGCAGCTGGGGCCTGGGCGAAAACGTGGTGCAAGGCGCCGTGAACCCCGACGAGTACTACCTGTTTAAACCTTCGCTCCGCAACGGCCACCGCGCCCTGGTCACCAAAAAGCTGGGCGACAAGGCCAAAACCATGCGCTACGCCGCCGGCCCGGATGGGCACGCGGCCGGCATTGAAAACACCGATACGCCGCTGGAGCAACGCGCCTTGTTCGTGCTCACCGACGCCGAAGCCGAACAGCTGGGCCGCTGGTGCCTCCAGATTGAGGAGCACTATAAAATGCCCATGGACATCGAGTGGGCCAAGGATGGCGTGACCAACGAGCTTTTTATCGTGCAGGCCCGGCCCGAAACCATTCACCACGGGGCCCAGGCCCTGAGCCTGCACGAGTACCACCGCACCCAGGACGGCCCGGTGCTGGCCACCGGCAAGGCCGTGGGCAGCCAGGTGGTGTCGGGCGTGGCCCGGATTATCGACTCGCCCGCTGACGGCCACCGCCTGCTGCCGGGCGAAATCCTGGTCACCGACAGCACCAGCCCCGACTGGAACGCGGTGCTCAAGAACGCCGCCGTCATCGTCACCAACAAGGGTGGGCGCACCAGCCACGCGGCCATCGTGGCGCGGGAGTTGGGCTTATCGGCCGTGGTAGGCACCTTGGACGCGACGGCCAAAATCAAGGACGGCCAGCTCATCACTGTGTCCTGCGCCGAAGGCGACGCCGGGATGGTGTTCGACGGCGCGCTGGCCTGGGAAGAAACCGACCTGGACCTGGCCCAGGTGGCGCGGCCCCGCACCAAGGCCCTGCTCATCCTGGCCGACCCCGACCGGGCCCTGCAGCTGGCCCGCTACCCCAGCCAGGGCGTGGGCCTGATGCGCATGGAATTCGTGGTGAACAACGCCATCCGCATTCACCCCATGGCCCTGGTCGACTTCGATAAGCTCACCGACCAGCACGCCCGCACCGAGATTGAGCAGCTCACGGCGCATTACGACTCCAAGCCCGAATACTTCGTCGACAAGCTCGCGCAGGCCATTGCCTTCGTGGCGGCCGCCTTTTATCCCCGCGAAGTCATCGTGCGACTGAGCGACTTCAAAACCAACGAGTACGCCAACCTGGTGGGCGGCCGGCAGTTCGAGCCGGCCGAGGAAAACCCCATGCTGGGCTTCCGCGGGGCCGCGCGCTACTACAGCGCCGAATACCGTGAGGGCTTCCGGCTGGAGTGCGCGGCCCTGCGCCGGGTGCGCCTCGACCTGGGCCTGACCAACGTGAAGGTGATGGTGCCCTTCTGCCGCACCGTGGCCGAGGGCCGAAAAGTGGTGGCCCTCATGGCCGAGTTTGGTTTGAAGCAGGGCGAAGAAGGGCTGGAAATCTACGTCATGGCCGAAATCCCAAGCAACGTCATCCTGGCCAAGCAGTTTGCCGAGGTGTTCGACGGCTTCTCCATCGGCTCCAACGACCTCACCCAGCTGGCCCTGGGCATTGACCGCGACTCGGCCATCGTCAGTCACTTGTTTGACGAGCGCAACGAGGCCGTGACGCAGCTACTGACCCAAGTCATTCAGACTGCCAAAGCCTGCGGCCGGCCCATCGGCCTGTGCGGCCAGGCCCCGAGCGACTACCCCGAGTTTGCCAAATTCCTGGTCGAGCAGGGCATCGACAGCATCTCCTTCACCGCCGACGGCTTGCTCAAGGGCATGGCCAATATGGTGGCGGCCGAGCAGGCGCTGCCCAACACGCTGGCGGCACCCAAGCCCGAAGTAGCGGAGCCAACGCTGGCCTAGAGCCCGCGCACCTGTCGGCGCTATTTGGCTGGTTATCAGGTCTTGTATTTTGATAACAAGCTGGTGATTTGTTCTTTATCGCAGCGAATCGAGCAGGAGCCGCCGGGTGGTGGCTCCTGCTCGATTCAGTGAACTACCACTTGCGCTGTCGCCTGAAACCGGGCCAGTCCGCCGGGGGCGCACCGTCAACCAATCGTCTTTCTTAAGCGGATGCAAAAGTTAGTGCTGCTGCGCCACGGCCAAAGTGTGTGGAACCAGGAAAACCGCTTCACCGGCTGGACCGACGTGGACCTGTCGGACCAGGGCAAGCAGGAAGCCGCCCGCGCGGGCCAGCTGCTGCGGGCGCACGGCTACGGATTTGATATTGGCTTCACATCCGTGCTGAAGCGGGCCATCAAAACCCTGCATATCACGCTGGAAGAACTGGACTTACTCTGGATTCCGGTGCAAAAGTCGTGGCGGCTCAACGAGCGATTCTATGGGGCGTTGCAGGGCCTGAATAAGGCAGGGAGTGCCGTGCAATATGGGGCCGAACAGGTGCAGCGCTGGCGGCGCGACCCGCACGAACAGCCCCCGGCCCTCACCCGCGACGACCCGCGCTTTCCGGGCCACGATGCCCGCTACCAGCATCTGACCGCCCGCGAGCTGCCCCTGACCGAGAACCTGAGCGAGACCCTGGCCCGCGTGCTGCCCTACTGGACCGAGCAGATTATGGGCGCCATTCGCGCCAACCAGCGCGTGTTCGTGTGTGCCCACGGCAACAGCCTGCGGGCGCTGGTGCAGTACATCGACCACCTGACCGATGCCGAAGTGACCCAGCTCGACATTCCCTGCGGCGTGCCGCTGGTGTACGAGCTCGACGACGACCTGAACCGGCTGCGCCACTACTACCTGGAATAAGAGCCCGCCCGGGCCCTTTCCACCCATTTCCACCCTCCCCTTTCCTCATGAAAGTCGCCTATATCTCCACCTACCTGCCCCGCGAGTGCGGCATTGCCACCTTCAACCAGAACGTGGTGCGCGCCATTGCCCTGAACTTGGCCCGGCAGGGCCAGACCGGGCCGGAAAGCGGCTTCGGCGTGGCCATGAACGACTCGGATGATGAAGACGAATATGCGTATGGCGACGAAGTAAGCGTCGTTATTCGCCAGGACGACCAGAAGGACTACATCCAGGCTGCCACGTTCCTTAACACCAGCGACGCCGACGTGTGTTTGCTGGAACACGAGTTTGGCATCTTCGGCGGGGAAAGCGGCATTTACCTGCTGCCGCTGCTGCACCGGCTCGAAAAACCGCTCGTCACGGTGCTGCACACCATTCTGCGCGAGCCCTCGCACACCCAGAAAATCATCATCCAGGAAATTGCCCGCCGCTCGGCCCGGCTCATCGTGATGAGCCGTCGGGGCATCGACTTTCTGACCGAACTCTACGACATCGCGCCGGAGAAAATCCAGCTCATCGAGCACGGCGTGCCCGACCTGGAGGCGCCCAAACGCAACCCGCTGCACACGCTGGTGCCCTTCCGCAACCGGCGGGTGCTGTTCAGCTTCGGGCTGCTGAGCCGCAACAAAGGCCTGGAAACGGTGATTCGGGCCCTGCCCGCCATCGTGGCCCGCCACCCCGACGTGGTATACGTGGTGCTGGGCAACACTCATCCCGGCGTGGTGCGGCGCTCAGGCGAGGAGTACCGCGAGCAGCTCAAGCGCCTGGCCGTGGAGCTGCAAGTTGATAAGCACTTGGTGTTTATCAATAAGTTCGTGGAAGAGGCCGAACTGATGAACTACCTCACGGCCGCCGCTATCTACATCACGCCCTACACCAACGAGGCCCAGATTACCAGCGGCACCTTGTCGTACGCCGTGGGCGCGGGCGCGGCGGTCGTGTCCACGCCCTACTGGCACGCCCAGGAGCTGCTGGCCGATGGCCGGGGCCGCCTGTTTCCCTTCAAGGATGCCGACGCGCTGGCCGATACCGTGAACGAGTTGCTTGCCAACCCCGAACAGCTGGCGGCCCTGCAACACAATGCCTACCAGTACGGCTTGCACCTGCGCTGGCCCAAAATCGGGGCCGCGTTTCTGAAAGTTATCGAAGCCGCCTGTGCCCAGCCCGAAATGGGGGCTGAGCGCGCCCCCCGCCCGCTGGTGGACCCTGAAATCATTCCCGAGTTCAGCCTGGTCCACGTGCGCCGCCTCACCGACGATACGGGCATCGTGCAGCACGCCAAGTACGGCATTCCCAACCTCAAGGAGGGCTACTGCCTTGACGACAATTCCCGCGCCCTGATTATGGCCCTGATGGCCTACAAGCAGCACAATAGTCAGGAGGCGCTGGATTTGCTGCCCATCTACCTGAGCTACCTGCACTACGTGCAGCGCGACGACGGCAATTTCCGCAACTTCCTGAGCTTCCGCCGGGAATATCTGGACGAGGTTGGCTCCGAAGACTCGTTCGGGCGCACGGTGTGGGCGCTGGGCTACCTCATTCACCAGGCTCCCAACAACTCGTACCGGGAGTTTGCCGGTGAGCTGCTGGCCCGCTCGATGCCGCACTTCCGGGCGCTGCACCACCTGCGCGGCATGGCCAATACCATGATTGGCGTGGCCTACTACCTCCGGGCTCACCCCGACGACGAGGCCCTGGTAGCGGAATTGACTCTACTCACGACCCGGCTGCTCGCCGCCTACGCCGCCCACCGCACCGCCGACTGGCACTGGTTCGAGGAAAAGCTGACCTACGACAACGCCATTCTGCCCCTGGCCCTGCTGCACGCCTTCGAAATCACGGGTCACGCGCCGGCCCGGGATGTGGCGCTGGAAGCCCTGGCCTTTCTGGATGAAGTGAGCTTCCGCCACGGTTTCCTGACCCCGGTGGGCAACCAGGGCTGGTACCACCAGGACGGCGAGGTGCCGCTGTTCGACCAGCAGGCCATTGAAACGATGGCCATGGTGCTGGTGTATTTCCAGGCTTACCGCAGCACCCACGAGCCTGATTTTATCCGGCGCATGTTTGCCAGCTACCAGTGGTTTCTGGGTGAAAACCTGCTCCGGGTGCCCCTCTACGACCAGGAAACCAAGGGCTGCTGCGACGGCCTGCAGGAAAACGGCCTCAACCGCAATCAAGGAGCGGAAAGTACCCTGGCTTATTTGATTTCGCACCTCACCGTGCTCAAGGCCCTGGAGCTGGAGCACGAATACGACCACGCAACGCGGGCCATGGAGCCAGCGTCAGAAGTCGTCAACGCATGAAAGTGGCCATCCTGGCCCCGGTGGCCTGGCGCACGCCGCCGCGCCACTACGGACCCTGGGAACAGATGGCCTCCAACGTAGCCGAAGGGCTGATAGCGCTGGGCGTGGACGTGACGCTCTTTGCCACCGCCGATTCGGCTACGGCCGGCACGCTGGCGGCAGTAGTGCCGCACGGCTACGAGGAAGACCGCACCCAAGACGCCAAGGTGGTGGAGTGCCTGCACATCAGCCACCTGATGGAGCGGGCCGGGGAATTCGACCTCATTCATAACCACTTCGACTTCCTGCCCCTCACCTACTCGCGGCTGATTGCGACGCCGATGGTGACCACCATCCATGGCTTTTCATCGACGAAAATTCTGGCCGTGTACGAAAAGTACGCGGCTACCACGGCCTACGTGTCCATCAGCCACGCCGACCGCAACCCGCGCCTGCCCTACGCCGCCACGGTGTATAACGGCCTGCGCGTCGACGACTTCAACTTCACCGAAAAGCCCGACGACTACCTGCTGTTCTTCGGCCGCATTCATCCCGATAAGGGCACGGCGGAGGCCATTGAAATTGCCCAGCGTAGCGGCCGCCGCCTGCTCATTGCGGGCATCGTGCAGGACGCGGCTTACTTCCGTAAAAGGATTGAGCCATTACTCAGCGAATCGGTGGTATTTCTGGGGCCGGCTGGGCCAGCGCAGCGTAATCATCTACTAGGCAATGCGCTAGCCTTGCTGCATCCCATTAATTTCGAGGAGCCATTTGGCCTGAGCGTGGCGGAGGCCATGCTGTGCGGCACGCCCGTTATCGCCTTCAATCGAGGAGCCATGCCGGAATTAATTCAGCACGGCCAAACGGGCTTTTTGGTAGACACCGTGGAGCAGGCCGTGGAGGCCGTGCAGCAGCTGAGCGGCATAAGCCGCGCTGCCTGCCGGGCGTGGGCCAGCGTCAACTTTTCGCAGGAGAAGATGGCAGTGGATTATTTGGCGGTGTATGAGGGGGTATTACAATGTTCACCAAAACCGCCCGGCATTGCTTTGCAAGGCTAAATGTTCGTCGTCAGCAAATACTGATTACACCGCCGAGCACTTATCCAGGAGCTTGGCCAGCAGCGAGGCCAGGTCCACCGTCACGAAGGACGAGCAGTAGTCTGACAGGCCGTAGGGAATGACCAGCTTGCCCTGGTGGATAATGGAGCCGCAGGAATACAGCACGTTGGGCACGTAGCCCTCGCGCTCTTCCTTGTTGGGAATCAGCAGCGGCTCAGCGAGCCGGCCGATTTCAATGGCGGGGTCTTCCAGGTCGAGCAAACTCACGCCCAAACAGTAGCGCCGCATGGGGCCCACGCCGTGGGTGATGATGAGCCAGCCGTGCTCGGTTTCGATGGGCGAGCCGCAATTGCCAATCTGGATGAACTCCCAGGTGCTTTTGGGCTCCTGAATCTGCACGGGCTCCTGCCAGATGTTGAGGTTGTCGGAGTACATGAGGTAGTTGCTCCAGCCGTCGATGCGCGACATCATGACAAAGCGCCCCCCGATTTTGCGCGGAAACAGCGCCAGATTCTTGTTGTGGGCCCCCGCCCCGTGCAGCGGCATCACCCGGAAGCTGATGAAATCCTCGGTGCGCAGCAGCTTGGGCGCGATGGCAAACCCGTCGTAGGCCGTGTAGGTGGCGTAGTACACCACCCGCTCATCTTCCACGAAGCGCACGAAGCGGGCATCCTCCATGCCCTTGCGCTCGAAGTCGGACACCGGAAAGATGACCCGGTCCGAAATATCGGTGTCGAGCGAAAAGGCGAGGTCGTAGTAGGCTTCAGCCAGCCAGAGCAGCTGGTCGTAAGCCGGCTTAAGGGCCTCATCCGCTTGCGTGGTCTGAGCTTCGAGCACGGTCTTTTGCAGCAGGTTGAACTCGAACCGGTCGGCCAGCTGGCCGGCAATTTCGCCCACTACCTGCGGGTTGAGTCCAGCGGCGAAGGGCTGGGTGAAGAAGTCGGACTTGTGATATTCGGCGCTGCGCACGGTTTCGGCCTCGTCGATGTAGTTGCCGGTGGGCAGCACGTGGATGTTGGCGTCTTTATCGAGCAGCGCCCGGCGAAACACGATGGAGGAAATGTGCCCCTCCCCCACGGCCCGAAAGCTGATGATGACGCGCTTCTCGCCCTCCTGCAGCTCGGTCTGGTCGGGGTCTTCCACGATGGAGGGGTTGAAAAAAGCTGCCGACTCGATGGAATACTCGTGGGTGAAGTAGCTGCCCAGCAGCAACTTGCGGTAGGGCGGCAGCTTTTCAAAATCCAGCCCCAGGCCCGCAAACAGCGGTTGCAGCCGACCGCAGTTGCGGTTGAGCACCCGCGTGATGTTGCGGTGGCGCTTGGAATACTCCTGCAGGATGGGCGAGATAGTAGCAAACACTTCCTCCTCGCTCAGTTCCATCACGCGGCCAATAACTTGTCGGGCCCGCTCTTCCCCATAAAAAAAGTAGCGGGCAATAACCCGCTTCATATCCGGATAGACTTTCTCGGATTCTCGTTCGATGGTAAGACGCATGGCGGGGACTAAGAGGGGTAATTGAGCAAGTCCAGCGGTGCTGGTCGAAGCCATGCCGCCGCAGGCGTTTTCCTATTCTTCTGCGATAGGAACGGCCTCTTCTGGAGCGACCTCAAGCAGCTTGCTCAGCAGCAGGGCCGCCATAGGCTCACCTTCGGGTAGGCCCTGCTGGCGCCACAGCTCTTCGCCGCCGCGCAGCAGTACGAAGGCGGGTACGCCCCGGCCATCGAATGCCCGCACCACACCGGGGTGGGTGGCCTCATCCACCTTCAGCACCCGGATGGCACTGCCCAGTTCAATCTGCAAGTCCTTTAGCACCAGATTGGTGGCGACACGAGCCAGGGCGGTTTCCTGCTTAGCGCCGGGCCCCACAGTGGGCAGCAGCACCAGCAGCATAGCCGGATGGACGGGCAGCAGGGGAAGAATGGCGGAGGGAAACATAAGCCGGGGAAAAGGGAGGCTACCGCGTGGCGGGTGGTAAGCGCGACGGAATAAGTGGTAGTAAAATTACCGGAAGCCGCCGCCCGCCCGTATGATGCATATCAGGGAGCCGGGTTGATGTTTGTCAAGTCCTGTAGCATAAGCCTGTGCGTGCCTGCTGCCCCTTGGGGCCTCCGCCCGGCTAGTTCATCGTTATGCCCCTGCTACCGATTGCCTACTCAGCGGTGATGGCTGAGTTATTGTACACCCATTCCGGCGAGATGGCGGGGATTTACGACCTGAGTCTAGGCTGGTTCACGCACGTGAATCCGGCCGGGGTGCAGCTGCTGGCCTATCCCTCAGAGGAAGCTTTCCTCGCCGACCCTGACCACTCGCTGCGCACGCCGCCCTGGACGCCCGCCCAGTGGCAGCAGCTGTGCGACATCACCCAACGCGAGGGCCGTCACGAGCTGGAGGCCGACATCCGCCGCCACGTCGGCGCGCCGTTCCGGGCCTACGTCAAGCTGATTTATTTTGAGGTCGAGGGCCGGCGCTCATTGCTGGTCAACCTCGCCGAGCGCAGCCCCCTGCAACGGGCCGAGCGCGCCCTGGCCCATAGCGTGCGCCGCTTCGAGGCCGTGTTCACCAACGCCACCCTGGGCATCATCGTCTGCGACCAGCCGGGGAACATGGTGTCCGTGAACGCGCAGGCCGGGCAGCTGTTTGGCTACGCCCCAGCCGAGCTCCTGGGCCAGCCGATTGAAGTGCTGGTGCCTGATGCCACCGGCCGGCACCACGCCCAGTTGCGCGACTCCTTTAATGCCGACCCGCAGGTGCGCAACATGGGCCACAACCGCCCGCTGGCCGGCCAGCGCCGCGACGGCTCCGAGTTTCCGGTGGAGGCCAGCCTGAGCTATTTCTATCTGGATGAGGAGCTCTACGTAGTGGCCTACATCCTGGACCTGAGCGCCAAGCAGGCCGCCGAGCAGGAGCTGCGCACCCAACACCAGCGCGTGGCCCTCCTCAACGCCGAGCTGGAACGGCGGGTTGTCGACCGCACCAACGCCCTGCTGCTGACACTGGAGCAGTTGGAAAAGCGCGGCGACGAGTTGGCCCTGGCCCTGCAAGCCGAGCAGCAGCTCGGCGAGCTGAAGTCGCGCTTCGTCAGCATGGCCTCGCACGAGTTCCGCACCCCGCTTACGGCCGTGCTTTCCTCGGCCGACTTGATTGAGGAGTTTCCCGGCGGCCATCAGCAGGCCCAGCGCCTGAAGTACGTGAACCACATCCGCACCTCGGTGCACCACCTCAATACCATCCTGGAAGAATTCCTGTCGGTGGGTCGCATCGAAGAAGGCAAAATTGAAGCGAATCCGGGCAACCTCAACCTCGACACCCTGGTGCGCGACACGGTGGCCGACGTGCAGAGCCTGCTCAAGGCCGGCCAGGTTATCGACTGGGAGGTGGAATGCCCCATTCCGGTGCGGCTGGATGCCTCGCTGCTGCGCAAAATCCTGATGAATCTACTCTCCAACGCCCTCAAATACTCGGGCCAAAACTCGGTTATCACGGTGCGGGCCAGCTGCGAGCCCAAAGAGTTGACGATAACCGTGCAGGACCAGGGCATCGGCATTTCCAAGGAAGACCAGGCCCACTTGTTCGAGCAGTTTTTCCGGGCGCCCAGCGTGATTACCGAGCCCGGCACCGGCCTGGGGCTCTACATCATAGCCAAGTACCTGGAGTTGATGGGCGGGACCATCGACCTGCAAAGTGTGCCCGAACGAGGTACCACCGTCACCATCGCACTGCCCCTCACCACGCCCGATTAACCCACCCCTGAATTATGCTCCTTATCCTGCTCATCGAGGACCACCAGATTATCCGGGAAAACACGGCTCAGCTGCTGGAGCTGGCCGGCTACACGGTGCACACCGCCGAAAACGGCGAATTGGGCGTGCAGCTGGCCCTGGCCACGCGGCCCGACCTGGTTATCTGCGACATCATGATGCCGGTGCTGGATGGCTACGGCGTGCTCCAGATTTTCAATCAGCACCCGCAGTTGCAGGGCGTGCCCTTCATCTTCCTCACGGCCAAAACCGACCTGGCCGACCGCCGCCGCGGCATGGCGCTGGGGGCCGATGACTACCTGAGCAAGCCGTTCGAGAAGGGTGATTTACTCAGCGCCGTGAGGGGACGGCTCAGCCGCTTTCAGCAATTGCGGCCGGAACCTACCGTAGGCGCAGAGCAGCTGCATAAATTCCTGGACGAGGCGCAACAAACCGGCGACCTGGCCAGCCTCTCGCTGGACCGCAAAGCCCACCTGATTCGCAAGAAACAGGACATTTACCTCGAAGGCGATGAATCCACGCGCTTGTATTTCGTGCAGAGCGGCCGGGTGAAAACCGTGAAAACCACCGACGGCGGCAAGGAATTAATTGTGGGCATGCACGGCCCCGGGGAGTTTTTCGGCTATCTGCCGCTGCTGCAAAACACCCCGCACAGCGACTCCGCCATTGCCGTGGACGAGTCGGAGCTGCTCTACATTCCCAAGGATGATTTCACGGCCCTGCTGCTGCGCAACCCGGAGGTGGGCCAGCAGTTTGTACGCCTGCTGGCGGGTCAGGTGAGCGGGCAGGCCGAGCTGCTGCTGGCCATGGCTTACAACTCCATCCGCCGCCGCGTGGCCGACACGCTGGTGCAGCTGCACGAGCAGGCCGGCGGCACCACCACTGCCGCTATTCAGCTCACCCGCGACGACATGGCCGCCATGGTGGGCACCGCCCCCGAGTCGTTGAGCCGCACGCTCAACGAGTTCAAACACGACGGCTTTATTGAGCTGACGCCGAATACCATCCGGGTGCTGG
>JAYSZD010000024.1:0-5904 GCA_043738185.1 Hymenobacter sp.
AATGAAATGCTAAAATCCGACCTTAGAGATTCTATAAACCCAATCAATTTATCGTGATTATCAATATAAAAACCAATTTCTCTTGGATTTATTGCTCCATTAAGAAACTCCGGGCTAGATAAGTTAAATTCAGGAGTGAAAATCATGGTATGCTTATTTTCTACAACCCAAGCTGCTCCCATTTCATTTAAACAAGCAATACTTTGATAGTATTCAGGAGATAGAAGGTACAAAACATGCGGCTTTTCTGATATTCTGCTTTTTAGCCAATCGAAAATATTTTGCCCTATTGGTATTCCATAAGCATCATTACTTGTAAAAATAATTTCGTCGTCTTTAATTCCAAATCCTGTTAAAAGATTGACCAAAGCATTGCCATAGTTTGTATTCTTGGAAGAATGCGAGATAAGAATTTTCATTGCTTTGTCTTGTAAAATTCGATTTTAACTTCTTGATTTAAGAAATTGTACACAATAATAGCTGTATTGCCACAACTGGCGGGTAGCATAGCTGCTGAGTGCGGCAAGGTAAGGATGGAGGCCAAGCTGGCGGCATGCTTGCTTGAAGAAATAGAGTCTACCGCAGCGCGTAAATCCGCTCAATTATCTCCACCACTTTCAGGCCCTCCAGCGCATTGGTCGTGGCCGTGCCGCGCTGCTGCACGGTGTCCACCACGTTTTCGATGACCTGGACGTGGTTGGCGGCGGAGCCCTGGAAGGGGCCGTAATTATTGGCGGGATTGGTGGGCGGCAGGTCGGGCATTTCGTAGTTCTGGAGGTGGCAGTATTCCACCTTGTCCATGTACTGGCCGGCGATGCGCAGGCTGCCGCGCTCGGCCACCACGGTGAGGGAGCTTTCGAGGTTGTGGTCCCACACGGCGGTGCTGTAGCTGAGCGTGCCGCTGCCGCCGCGCACGAGGTCAAACGTCACGAGGCCGCTGTCTTCGAACTCCGTCAGCCCTTCGTGGGTGAAGTTCCGGAAACGGGCCGAGAGGTTGGCAACGTCGCCGAACACCCAGTACAGCAAATCCACAAAGTGGCTGAACTGGGTGAAGAGCGTGCCGCCGTCGAGGGCCTGGGTGCCTTTCCAGCCGCCGGGGCGGTAGTAGCGGGCGTCGCGGTTCCAGAAGCAATTGAGCTGCACCAGAAACACCTGGCCCAACCGCCCCTCGTCCACCACCTGCTTGAGCCAGGCGGCGGGTGGCGAGTAGCGGTTTTGCATCACCCCGAAGGCCAGTTTGCCGGTTTGTTGGGCAGTGCGCACAATGGTTTCGGCATCGGCAGTGCTCAGGGCAATGGGCTTTTCAATGACGACGTGCAGGCCGTGGCGCAGGCCGGCCACCGCCTGCGGGGCGTGGCAGCCGTTGGGCGTGGCCACGGTGAGGACGTCGGCGGCGGGGCCGTTTTGCAGGTAGGCTTCAAGGGAAGGGAAGAAGGGCACGCCGGGGAACTCGGCCGCTAAGCCGGGTTGCAGTTCGGAGCGTACGTCAATCAGGGCCACGACTTCGGCGCCGGCGTGGCGGGAAACCAGCGTGGCGTGACGGCGGCCAATGTGGCCCACGCCGCAAATGGCGAAACGAACGGCAGAAACAAGTATGCTCACCGGGTAGAATTAATTCGCAAAGAAAGAGCCGACAAATTCAGCCACATACTCCTGCTGCTCCATCGCCAGCAGCGGATGAATGGGCAGCGACAGAACCGACGTGCACAGCCGCTCGGCCACCGGAAACTGCCCCGGCCGGTAGCCCAGATAGGCGTAAGCCGCCTGCGCGTGCACTGGCAGCGGGTAGTAAATCATGGTGGGCACGCCGCAACGCTCCAAAAAGTGCCGTAGGTCGTCGCGCCGGTCGGTTTCTTCCACCACCAGGGTGTACTGATGAAAAACGTGCGTGCTACGCGGGTCGCGGGCTGGAATGCACACGTCGGGAATGTCCGTCAGCGCCGCGTCGTAGCGGGCGGCCACGGCCTGGCGGGCGGCGGTGGCGGCGGGCAGGTGCCGCAGCTTCACCCGCAAAAAAGCAGCTTGCAGGGTGTCGAGGCGGGAATTGAGGCCGATGCGCTGGTGGTGGTATTTCTGGCTTTGGCCGTGGTTGGCCAATTGGTGGAGCAGGGCGGCGCGGGCCGGGTCGCGGGTGAGCAGGGCGCCGCCGTCGCCCAGAGCGCCCAGGTTTTTGGAGGGGAAAAAGGAGGTGGTGCCCACTTCGCCCACGGTGCCGCCAAAGGCGACCTCACCATCGGAAAACCGAAACGTGGCGCCAAGGGCTTGGGCGTTGTCCTCAATCAGGGCCGCGCCGTGGCCCGTGGAAATCCGGCGCAACGCCTCCAAATCGGCGCATTGCCCAAACAGATGCACGGCGATGATGGCCCCGGTACGCGGCGTGAGGGCGGCTTCTACGGCAGCGGGGTCCATGTTGAAGGTATCGGGACAAACATCGACCAGCACGGGGCGCAGGCCCAGCAGCGCCGCCGCTTCCAGCGTGGCCACGTACGTGAAAGCCGGCACGATAACCTCGGCCCCAGCGGGCAAGTTCAGGCTCATCAGGGCCAGGGTGAGGGCGTCGGTGCCGTTGGCGCAGGGAATGACGTGGGCCCCGCCCAGGTGGGCGCCGAGCTCGGCCGCAAACTGCCCCACGGCCGGGCCCTGAATGAACGCCGCGTCGGCAAAGGTTTGCCGCACGGCCTCATCGAGCTCCGCCTGAATGCGGGCGTGTTCGGCGCGCAGGTCCAGCAGGTAAACAGGGGCGGAAGGCGCAGGTAGAATGGACACGTTGAAAAGGCTAAAGCGAGGCAGCGCCCAAAGATAGAAGCCCGCCGGTATCGGCTCCATGGCGGCTGCTATCGAAGCGCCTGGGACGGACGCCCGGCTCGTTTCAGCCTGTGGCGCCGGACAACCCGTCCCTGCCGCCCTGCGTTAAGGGACCCAGCAAGCCGCCTTACAACTACATAAGTGCGTCTTCGAATGCTTTCTATTCAACACTTCCGAAAAACCTCTGCGTCATGCTTAGAAAACAATTCACCCTCCACACCTTGGCCATCATGCTTTTATTAGGCGGTGGCGCCTTCACGCAAACCAGCTGCACGGCGGCTGACCAGAAAGAGGTAGTGGTAGAACGCGACCGGGCCTATAACGATTTGAACGACTTTGTTTCGCAAACTGAGGCTAGTGCTGCCTCCGTTGCCAATGGGCTGGAAGCCGATTACGAACGTGAAACCGCTCAGCTAAAAACCGATTACGACGCCAAAGTAGCGGCCGTAGATGGCTATGCGTCCGAGTACGACGAAAACCGTCGCCAGGAGATTGAGAAGCTTCGCACCCGGTACACCGCTGCCGTTTCCCAGCGCGAAAGCAACTGGGCCAACCGCGCAAACGCCGGCGCTGGTGACAACGTGCCCATGAAAGTGGGCCAGTACTACAAGCCCACGCAGCCCGCCGCCCGGCTCACCGCTGCCAATGCCCGCGCTACCTACGAGGCGTTTACCCGCGACATCAAGCAGAACGAGGAGCGCTACGACCTCGACGACTGGCGCAACATCAACGCCGAATGGCGTGCGCTCGATGAAGCTTATGACAAAGTCAAAGGCGATATTCCCGCCAATGACTTGGCTGAAATTCAAAAAGAAAAGCTGAAGTACGCAGCCTTTAAGTCGTGGGATAAAACCCAGGGCCGTGCCGCGCAGGCTGGCAACGCCATTAGCGGCGAGGCCCAGGAAGTGAAAGCCGAAACGGCCGACGAGCGCAATAAAGTAGGCCAGGCCGTGAGCAACACCGCTTCCGACGTGAAGGAAGCCAGCAAGAATACCGCCTCCGACGTGAAGCAGGCCGGCAAGAAAGTTGGCGGCGCCGTGAAGGACGTATTCGACGGCAAAGACGACAAGAACAACTAATTTCCCGGAATTAGGAGCATTGCAAAGCCGGTTTCCGGGCCTCGGGCCGGAAACCGGCTTTTCTACGTTAAACCATTCCTGCACAGCCAGTCGAAGCATTAACGCTCCGAAAGAATTAAAGCCGGGCCAGAAACCAGTACAGCTTCAGCAAATCAAATTGACGCAGGCCGGGCCGCCGGGAAAGCAGATTGCGGCGCAGCACCGGGGCCAGCGCCTTGAGCGTAGAGCGGGCAGCCGGCACCAGCCCCAGCCGTTGCAGGCGCCGGACGGTTTGTAGCAGGCGCGAGTCGTCGCCCGATTGCCCGGTGCGAAACAGCTGCGCCAGCGTGTGAACGGCCTGCTCACTCTTGTGCAGGAACCCGACCGCCGGCTCCAATCCGGCGTGCAACACGGGGTTATCGAGGTGAATTACCGGGATTTGTGCCTGCTCCAGGGTCTGCCCAAACCGCGTGTCTTCGTGCCCGTAGCCCGCCAGTTGCTCATCCAGCGGAAGCCGGGCCAGCACGTCGGCGTGCAGCAGCGCGTTGTTGATGGTAAGCTGGGCGTGCGGCGCACGTTGGCGCACCGCTGCTGGCCGGGCTTCCCGCTCGCGCCCGTACAGCCAGCGTAAGTACAGCGCGGCGTCGGCCGGTGGGGCAGGGGCGTAGCTGGTGCCGCCAATCAGCACCGGGGCGCGGTGCCGCGCCGCCGCGTAGCGCCGCACAAACTGGTTGTCCGGCAGCAGGCTGTCGTTGTCCAGCAGCAGCAGGCACTCGTGCCGCGCCGCCGCCGCCAAGCGGTTGCGGATGGCCGCCCGGCCAATGTTGTGGGGCAATTCCTGGTACTTAACCCCCGGCCGGCCAGCCAAAGGCCGGTTCAGTACCCGGAATTGTTCGTGCGAGCCGTCATCAAGCAGCGCGATTTCAACCGGTCCCGGCCAATCAGCTTGTTGCGCCAACAGCGCTTCCACTAGGTCGTTGACGTCCCAATTAAATACCGGAATTAATACTGAAAGCCCCGACGTCATATTAATTGCCAATTAATAACTGCTGTTACGCAGCACTTTCGCTGAAGTGCCGCCAGCGTTGTAGCGCGAACATTGCGTAACAGCAGTTAATAACGTGCAATCCGAAATTAATTGCCGCTTGTTTGCGGAAGCGCTAGCGGGTTTTTGCCGAGTCCAGTAATTCCCCGTCCTTGCAAGTGAGTACCCGATGCGGGTATTTTTCAATTAATTGAAAATTGTGCGTCGCCATTAAAATAGCCGTGCCGGCGTTATTTATTTCGCCAAACAATTGCATGATGCTGGCCGACACGTCCGGGTCGAGGTTGCCGGTGGGCTCGTCGGCGAGCAGTAGCACGGGTTCGTTGAGCATGGCTCGGGCGATAACCACGCGTTGCTGCTCACCGCCCGAAAGGCGGTGCGGCATGCGGTTGGCGGCCCCATTGAGGCCTACTTGCGTTAGTACGTCGCTGATGCGCTGCTGCTTTTTGGCCTTGCCCTTCCAGCCCGTAGCGTTGAGCACGAACATCAGGTTTTCAGCCACCGACCGGTCGGAGAGGAGTTGAAAATCCTGAAAAACAATGCCCAAACGGCGGCGCAGATACGGGACCTTGCTGACTGGTAATTTCGATAGCGGAAAGCCAGCCACGGTGCCCATGCCACTTTGCAAAGGCAGGTCGGCGTACAGCGTTTTCAACAGCGACGACTTGCCCGCGCCGGTGCGGCCCACCAGGTACACAAAAGCGCTTTTTTCGAGCGAAAACGTTACTCCCTGCAATACTGCTTGCTGCTCCTGCATAATAGTAGCATCGCGCAATTCAATAATGTTTTCAGACATAGCTACTTCAATGTTTAGTGAAGTAGCGGGCACTACTTCAGCAACTGCCTTTCAAGGAATTAGGTAGTCATGAGCCCTACAGATTCAGCGGCCGCAGCTTACCAAACTCCAAATCTGCAATCACCGCCGCCAGCTCCACTTCTTTGCCCTGCAGGCCGTAGCGGTGCAAATCCTTCAGCGGCCGGTCGGCCCGGAAGTAG
>JAYSZD010000025.1:0-2385 GCA_043738185.1 Hymenobacter sp.
CGTTCTGAATCAGGTTTGGATTCACGTCGCGTTCCCGCTGAGGAATGGGCAGCACCAGCCGGGGCGCATTGAACGGGAACGTGCCCACGTTTTGCTTGAGCCGCTTGAGGTCATGAATGCGGAAGCCTTCAAACGCCAGTTCCAGGCGGCGCTCCAGCAGCACGGCGTCCAGCGTGGCGCTGGCAAGGGGCGCGGCGCCGGCCCGGGCACGCACCCGGTTCAGGTCGGCCAGCGGAGTGGCGCCCACCGCCGTACCCAGGCGCACGTTGCTTTCGGCCCGAATCAGGTACATTTCAGCCAATCGAATCAGCTTCACGTTGCTGTATTGTTCGTCGAATTTCAGGGTGTAAACGTCGTCGAAAAACTCGCCCCGCTCATCGGTAGCGCCATAAAGATTGATAAAATCATCACTCACTTCAATGTCGCCGCGTTGGCTACCCGAATAGTAGGTGTTGAGGTCGTTTAATCCGTCCTGGGACGTGATTTGAATCGCAAATATGTCCTCAGAGGTATTGGTGGTGGTTTCAAATTCCTCGGCGAACGAATTGGTCAGGCTATAACGGTTGGAAGCAATGACACGGTTGGCGGCGTCGCGGGCTTCGGCAAACCGGCCCTGTTGCAGGTATACCCGAGCCAGCATGGCCGCAGCGGCGCCTTTGGTGGCGAAGAACCCGTTGCCCAGAGGCAATTTGGCTTCGGCGTCAACCAAATCGGCAATGACCTGGGTGTACACTTCGGCCACCGTGTTACGGGCCACCCGCAAAGCGTCGGTAACCTCCAGAGTGGGCGTGAGCACTAGCGGCACCCCCAGGTTGGTTTGGGGATTGCCGTCGTTCCAGTCGCGGCCATAAAGCCGCACCAGCTCAAAGTAGAGAGAAGCCCGAATGAATTTGGCCTCGGCCTCTACCCGATTCTGGCGCACGGTCACCACCTTATCCTTATTGGCCAGCACGTTGTTGGTGCCGTTGATGGCATTGTAGGCATCGGTCCAGGTGGCCGCGGCAAACGTGTTGCCCACGAGCACCGTTTTTTGAATGAACTCACGGGGCTGGGTGAACGTGCCGACAAAGGCAATGTCGCCGTTGTCGCCCAGCAACTCGGCCAGGAACTGAATGTAGCCCGCGTAAAGGCGGTTGCTGCTAAGAGCGCTGTAGGAACCCACCAGGGCGGCCTCAACGTCGGCAGAGGTAAGCAGGGCTTTTTCGGCGCGTACCCGGTCAATGGGTTCTACGTCGAGCTTGCTGTCGCAGCCGGCCAACGCGCTTGTAGCCAGTCCCGCGGCAAGCAGTAGGTAATGTAAGGTCTTTTTCATGGATGCTGAAATGCAAAAAGGTGGGAAAACCGTCCGTATGGTGGAAGATAAAACTCGGCTTAAAAGCCTATGTTGACTCCAAACGTGAGGGTTTTGGCCTGTGGGGCCGAATAAAAGTCATTGCCCTGGGCAATATTGCCGGTATTGGCACCACTTGACAAGTAGTCGGCGTTGACTTCCGGGTCCCATCCCTTGTAATCGGTAAAGGTCAACAGGTTGACGGCGCTAAAGTAGAGCCGGGCCGACTGCAGGCGGGCCGGCTTGAGGAAGCCTGCCGGAATGTTGTAGCCTAGGGTCACGGTTTTCAGGCGCACGTAGGAACCATCGGACAGGAAGCGCGAGGACTCGCCCCCGCCGCCCGTGCCATACACATCGAAGAGCACGGCGCGAGGCACGTTGGTGATGTCGCCAGGCTTCTGCCAGCGGTCCAGCTGGTCGCGGGTCAGGTTATCGAAGCCGCCGCCGGCGTTAGCCGACTGGAACTTCCCGCCGCCGTCGTACACGTCGTTGCCGAATACGCCCTGAAAAGTAAAGCTCAGGTCGAGGCCCTTGTAGCCAAACGTGTTGGTGACGCCGCCAGTCCACTTGGGGTTGGGGTCGCCGATGAGCACCCGCTCGGCATCGGCGTAGCTGCTGGTCGTGTCGCGGTTGATGCTACCATCAGCATTTGGCGTGTTCAGGTAATAGACCGCCGAGCCGTTGCGGGGGTTCACACCGGCGTACTCCTGGCCGTAGAACGAGCCCAGTGGCTGGCCTTCGATAGCGCGGTTGAGAAAGCCTCCTTCAATTACCTGCCCGTCGAGGTTGGTAACCTTGTTACGGTTGATGGAAGCGTTGAAGCTGGTGCTCCAAGTGAATTCGCCAATGAGGTTGCGCGTGTTCAGGACAAACTCGATGCCGCGGTTTTCAAGCTTGCCTACGTTCCGAAAAATCCGTGTGAGACCCGTGGTACTTGGTATGTTCACGTTGAGAGCCAAGTCTTTGGTTTTCTTTTGGTATATGTCCACCTCGCCGCTGAGGCGGTTATCGAGAAATCCAAACTCCAGGCCGGCATCGACCTGGGCCGTTGATTC
>JAYSZD010000026.1:0-2384 GCA_043738185.1 Hymenobacter sp.
CACTAAGAATAACGCACTAACTATTACCAACAAGTAATAAATAATTGGTAGTTGCAGCGGTAGATATTGACTGGGTTACAATAACCCGGCCAATATCTACTAATTCGCTAAATCTGGCCTACTATTCGTCGAAACTTTCGTTGCGGGGCTTACGGGGCGTATCGTACTCGCGGGGCGTTCCGTAGCTCGGCTTGTTGCCATAGCTAGGCTTGTCGCCGTAGCTGGCTTTGTTGCCGTAGCTGGGCTTGTTGCCATAGCTGCTGCCGCCTTCACGGTTGCCATAAGCTGGCTTGTTGCCATAGCTGGGACGGTCACCACTATCGCGGTTGCCTTTGTAGCCACCGCCGTAGCCGCTGCCGCCTTCGCGGCGCTCGCCACCGCCGTAGCTGCTGCCACCGCGGTTGCCGCCCTTGTAGCCGCCACCGTAGCTGCTGCCGCCTTCGCGGCGCTCGCCGCCGCTGAAGGGACGACGCTCACGGTCGCCGCCGAAGCCGCCGGGACCACCCGTACCGCCCGTGCGGTTGAAACCTTCCTCTTTAGCCTGGCCCTCCTGAACCGGAGTGGCAATGCTGAAGCTAACCGGCGTGCCCTGGATGCTGGTGCGGCCCAGCTTACTCACAATCTCATCGGCATACTCCGACGGTACTTCCACAAAGCTGAACTTGTCGTAAAGGGCGATGTCGCCCACTTTGGCACCGGTCAGGTTGCTCGACTCTGAAATCAGGTCCACGATGTCACGGGGATGAATCCGGTCCTTCTTACCCATGGTCACGAACAAACGGGTGTAGCCGGGGCGCGCCTGGCCGGCAGCCTTGCTGGCGTCGAGGCTCTGCTGCGCGCTCTTATCCTCTTTCATGGTCATCTTGAGCAGCGCGGCAGCGATGTCCAGCGAGGTAATTTCCTCGCTCTGGTCGAGCAGGCGCTGCACGCGGCCCACGTATTTCTCCAGGTTGCCCTTCTCCACGATTTCCTTAATCTGGTTCAGGAACAGCGTGGTTTTCACTTCCGACACATCGGCAAACGACGGCACCTGCTCCAGTTTAATCTGGGCCTTGGTGAAGCGCATGATGTCGCGCAGCTTGTAGATGTCGCGGCCACTCACGAAGGTGAAGGCTTTACCCGACTTACCAGCGCGGCCCGTGCGGCCGATGCGGTGCACGTAGTATTCTTCGTCGGCGGGCAGGTCGTAGTTGAATACAGCCTCCACGTTATCCACGTCGATGCCGCGGGCGGCTACGTCGGTAGCCACCAACACTTCGATGGTCGACTTGCGGAATTTATCCAGCGTGTTCTGACGCTGCTGCTGGCCCATGTCGCCGTGCAGGCCCTCGGCGAAATAGCCTTTGGCTTGCAAATCAGCTACAATTTCGTCCACCATGCGCTTCGTGTTGGCGAAAACGATGGTCGACTTCAGGTTGTACATGTCGAGAATGCGGGTCAAGACGTCCTTCTTCTGGGGGCCGCGCACCTCAAAATAGCTCTGCTCGATGTTGGTCACCGTCATCGTCTGGTGGTTCACCTTCACTACCTGCGGGTCGCGCTGGTACTTCTTGGTGAGCTCCATGATTGGCTTGCTCATCGTAGCCGAGAAGAACACCGTCTGGCGCTCCTTCGGCATCTTGCTCAAAATGAACTCGATGTCGTCGCGGAAGCCCATGTCGAGCATTTCGTCGGCTTCATCCAGAATGATTTTGGTGGTGTTTTCCAGCTTCAGGGTGCCACGCTCGATGTGGTCCATGATGCGGCCGGGCGTGCCGATAACAATCTGCACGCCACGCTCCAGGGCACGGAGCTGACGGTCGTAGGGGCTACCACCATAAATGGGCACCACCATCAGGCCGCGCTTGTACTTGCCCAGCTTCTGGATTTCGCCCGAAACCTGCACCGCGAGTTCGCGGGTGGGGCAGAGCACTAGTACCTGCACGTCTTTGCTCTCGGTATCGATGTTGTCGATGGCGGGAATGGAGAAGGCAGCGGTTTTGCCGGTACCCGTCTGGGCCTGGCCAATTACATCTTTACCGGCGAGCAGTACGGGAATAGCGGCAGCCTGAATGGCCGACGCTTCCTCGTAGCCCATCTCGGTGATGGCGCGTTGTACTTCCTCAGAGAGGTTCAGTTCGTCGAAACGAACAACAATTTTTTCAGCTTCCATAAATGTGGAAAAAGGTAAAGGGGTAAGAGACTCGCTCCGAAAACAGCCGTACTCAGCGACGTTTCCCCTCCTTCTACCTTGTCACAATCAGGCGGGAAAAACAACCAAAAAACTATGCGGCCAATGCGTTATGCCTCTCTTAGGCTTGCGCGGACTTAGGGCCGTCCTCAAATGCGGGTGCAAAGGTAGGGATTTTATTTTACAAAAGCTAAAGAATATTATTGACAGTATT
>JAYSZD010000027.1:0-2382 GCA_043738185.1 Hymenobacter sp.
AGGCAGCCGATGGTGACCTCCCCGCCGTGGATGAAAATGTCGCCGCCGGGGTTGGGTTCACCCAGCGCGCGGTCGGCGGCGTTGGGGTAGTTGAGGCCCAGCGAAAGGTGGTAGTCGCTCTTGGGGTTGAAGCGGTCGATTTCGTAGAAGCCCTCCGGTACCTGGCGGTCGCCGGCACGGCGCTTGGGACCCAGCTTGCCGGAAGTAGCCGCCAGCGGGTACACCTGCAGCAGCTCAAACGGCCCGCCGTTCTGGTTGCGGGCCCAAACCTCCAGCTCCCGGTTGGTTTTGATGGTGCGCATCATGATTTCCAGTCGCCGCGCGTCGAGGTAATGGGTGCGCAGCAGGTTGGCCACGCCCGGCCCCGCGGCCGCATACGCCACCCGCACCCGCGGAAACCGCAGCTGCTGCTGCCAAAAGGCCGATTCTGTGGTGCCCGCCAGGTTGCCGGTAGTCGTTTCGGTTTCAGCTGGCGGGGTGCAGGACTGGGCCAGCAGCTGCGTGAAGGACAAGAGTGCCAACAGGCAGCACGACAAACGAGGCAACATAATTAACAGGCCAGAAAGGATGAATGACCCAACAACGACATTCAGGTATGTATATTTTGTGCGCGATTATTTTATTGTTCGCCAACGGAATAAGACCGTTCTGCCGACCCCAGCGGTTTAGAAAGTCAGGAAAATCCATCAGTCTGTCGTGCTTCATCTGGCGTCCGCTTGTCGAAGTACGACCCTTCAATAACTTTTTTGACTTTCTAAACAGCTTCTACCTAAGCTAAACCGAAGGCCGAGCCAGGTCGCGAACAAAAATCAACGCCTGCTATTTAAGCAATTATTCGGTGCTTTGCAGTGATGAAAAGTGATGAAAAATGTATGGAATCAATGCCTGCCTGCATCGTTCCACCCGCCAACCACCCCGATTCGAGCCGTTGGCTCGAACCTCTCCTCCTCAGCAAGGAGGGGAATTTTTCCTTCTGAAATCATGCTCATGCAGCTCAAACCACTCTTTACCTTCCTTTCGGGCCTGGCCAAACACAACGAACGGCCCTGGTTCCAGGAGCGCAAAGCCACTTACGACCAGCTACGCGCCCAATTCATTGAGGACGCGGAATTCTGGGCCCGTGAGCTGGCTAAGCTGGACCCTACCCTGGCCGGGCCCGATGGGCGCACCAGCATTTTCCGCATCTACCGTGACGTGCGCTTCAGCAAAAATAAGGACCCGTACAAGACGCATTTCTCGGCCTACTTCACGGCCGGCGCGGGCAAGGAAATCGATGCTCCCGGCTACTACCTCCAGCTGGGGCCCAACGGCAACACCATGATTGCCGGCGGCCTCTACCAGCCCGATAAAACCCAGCTGGCCGCCATTCGGCAGGAAATCGATTACAATGCTGACGAGCTCAAAACTCTACTCGCCACACCCGATTTCCAGCACTATTTCGGCGGCCTGGGCGGCGACAAGCTCAAAAGGGCGCCCGCTGCCTATCCCATCGGCCATCCCGAAATCGAGCTGCTCAAGCACAAATGCTTCATCGCCACCCACCAAATACCGGACGCCGACGTGCTGAGTCACGCCGATTTCCGGTCGCATGTGCTGGAAGTATTCCGGGCCATGGTGCCGCTCTGCCAGTTTCTGCGCGGAGCCGTGGCTTCTTAGTTGCTGGTTGTCAGGACGGTTTCGAGGATGCAGGCACTGAAAAATTCGCGCTACAACCTGACTCTGACGTCGTGCCAGCGCGCAGCAGACCGATAACTTTTTGTAGGAACGCGCCTTGGCGGGTTCCTACATCATATCTGAACTGAAACCTAGAAACTCAGCAGCTCCTGTTCGTGGCCGTCGCGGAAAAGGACGCTCTGCTTTTTCTCGCCGGCTTCGATGTTCACAATATTCATCTGGTCGCCGAATACGTCGAGCAGCATGGCTTGGCGCAGCTGCACGCCGGGCATCGGGCCGGGCAGCGGCACTTTGCAATAGAGCCAGTAACCGTCCTTTTCCTCCTGCAGCCCCAGCACCTGCAACGGGAGCGGAGCACCGGCAGCAGTGCTGAATTTGAGGGTGCGCTGCAAGTAGGCCGTGGTGAGGGCCAATGGGCGCGGGCCGGCTTCGCTCAAGCTAACAGAAGTGGCTTGACCTCGCGAAAGCGCCTTCTCAAAATCGTCGGTGAATACCTTTACTGATACTTCCAGCTGCTTTTTGCCGGCGTTGTAGCGCAGCTCCATCAAGCTGGAGTGGTAGGCATGCAGCGCCCCGGCCGCCGAAGTGGCGAAAAGAGTCAAGGACACCAAAATAGCCAGGAAGGACTTCATTTTATCAACGGTTAGTTGTCAGGTAGCTTTCTGCCGGGCGCCTCATCCCCTAGCCCCTTCTCCTTAGGGAGAAGGG
>JAYSZD010000028.1:0-2381 GCA_043738185.1 Hymenobacter sp.
TTGCGGATGTCCCGGCCATACGGCAGCATCAGGGTCGTGGTACCCACCGTAACGGCCGTGAGCTGCCCAATGCTCGGAATTACCGTTGCCAGCACGTAGTCACTGTTGGTAATGTGCTGGGTTCTACCCTGGCCATTTGGGTCTTCGAGGTAGATGTAAATCAGCGCGTCATCTGCGAATTTGCGTTGCAGACGGGCCTCCAAGTCCAGGCCTCTGCCCGTGCGCAGCAGGGGCAGATTGGCAAAAGAGGGAAGCAGGGCGATGATGCCCGGCCGGCCGCCGGCCGTGAGTTGGTCCAGGATTTTTTTGGCGTTCTGGCTGAGCTGGTTGGTCAGTGTCGAATTGGGAACGGGACCGCACTGCCCGCCGCTGCGCACGTAGGGCATCAGGTCATCGAGCCCGAGAAAGAAGGTGAAGAACGTGGACGCGGCGGCGGCGCTGACAGTGGTCTGCAGGTAAGTCTGGTCGCTGCCGGCGGGCAGGAGGCGCTCAAAATAAGGGTTGAACGTGGCGCCTGGCACGGCCAGGTTTTCATTGCCCAGGCCGGAGAATTCGATTTGGGTCAGGCGCAGGCCGGGGATGCCCAGGTTTTGAGGCAGCGAGCTGGCCGTAGCACTACGGGCCAGCAAGCGCACTGTATCGGCGCCGGCACAAGCCGTGGGGTTGATAACGGTGGCGCGAACAGCCTGGCCCGCTACCCGGCGGGTGCGAAAAAAGCCATCGGCCGGAAAATCCACCAGACTGAAATAGCCGGCCCCGGTGCCAGTTTCCAGCAGCGGCTGGCTGAAACCAGCCCCGTTCGAGGCGCCCTGCAATTGCCGTGCTATCAGGTTTGGGTACGCGTATTCCTGGCTGGCCCGCGTGAGGCCGCCCGCGCTAAAACCAGACGTGTAGGTGTCGCCCACGGCCAGGTAACGGCTCACATCCACGCGGGTGGTGGGCGTGGGCGTGTCCTGGTTGGGAGCGCAGGCATTGAGAAGCAGCGCGGCGGCGGCCACAAAACCGGCGTAGTGCCACGGAGTAAGAGAAAAATTCTTCATCGAAAAAACGAAATACAGACCCTTAACCCGGAGGTAGAAGAAGGTCGGGAATACAGCAAAGACGGCCGGATGCTACCTAAAAAGCCAATGCCACGCCCACCGAAGCCGTGTGGGTAGTGGTGCGGTACGAGCCGCTGATATTGGCAACGGCTTCGTTCAGCTGGTCGGCGCGGGCGTTGCGCAGTTGGCCGTAATCGAAGGCATAGGCCGCTTCCAGGGCCAGCCGTGGGCTGAACTGGTAGCTGAAGCCGGTGGAAAGACCGAGGCGGTTGGCATCGATAAACTCGGGGTTGATGTACTCGTCGCGGATGGGCGTTTCGTCGTAGCGCAGGCCGGCTAGGGCGGTAAATTTGGGGCCAATCTGATACTCAGCTCCTACCCGGAAGGCTAGGGCGTCTTCGTAGCGACGCGCGGTGGTGATGCGGCGGTCCGGGGCGTCGCCGCTGGCCGCGACGTTCAGCCGGAGGGAATCCTGGGTGCTCCAACCGGTGAGCGTGAAATCAAAAGAGACCAGCAGGTTTTTGGTAATGCGGTTGGCAACGCCCACCGCAAGCGAGCTGGGCAGGCTGAAATCCGTGGTGAAATCGCCGGTTCGCGGATACAGCGCGCCGTCGCGGTCCGGAATGCCGGTGGTGGTGGCTTTGCCGTTGTTCATTTTCAGCTTCACGCCGCTGCGGTAGCTGATGCCGAACGCCAGATTATCGCCGGTGCGGCCGTACAAACCCACGTTCAGACCCAGGCCCGACCCGCTGCTGCTGTATTTTGCCTGTGCCGTGGGGTCGTCGTATTGGCCCAGGGCCCGGCGCTGGCTGTACTTGCCAAAGGCGTACACCATGCCCACGCCGGCATTGAAATTGTCGTTCAGCTTGATGCCCACCGTGGGCTGCACGAAGTAGGTGTTGAGCCGGCTTTCCTGAATGACGGAGCGGCCTTCCCAGGTTTCGGGCCATTTGGTGTGGTAGCCGTAGGGCGTGGTGAGCGCCAGGCCCACCGCGAAGCGCTGGCTCACGGCGCGGGTGGCGTAGAAATAGCCACCCGGTTGCACGGTCAGGTCCTGGTCGGTCCGCTGGTAGGTGTCCTGGCCAACAAAGGACGAGCGCCGCACCTGGCCCATGCCGCCCATGCTCACCCGCAGGAGCGAGTCGCCCAGCTGCCCCAGCAAGCCCGGATTGACGCTAATGCCGGCAATGCTGCCGATGTAAGCGGTGCTGGCGCCGCCCAGGCCCAGCACCCGCGCGCCCTGCGGGCCAGTGTCGAATCCGCCGGCCGAAGCCGTCAATCCAGAGAAGAGCGGAAGTAAAAAGAGGAAACGTAGGCGCATACGAGCGGTTTTGCGGGAAA
>JAYSZD010000029.1:0-16701 GCA_043738185.1 Hymenobacter sp.
TTCACGGTCACGGCCTGGTTGAAGCGCAGGCTTTCGATTTCATAGTTTACCTGCATTTTTAGGTTTTCGATGGCCACGATTTGCTGCCACAGGTAGGGCAGCAGGGCCACCGTAAGGTAGCCGTGGGCAATGGTAGCCTTGAACGGCGACTCCGCCTGGGCCCGCTCCGCATCGACGTGAATCCACTGAAAATCAAGGGTAGCGGCGGCAAACTGGTTAATCTGCTCCTGCGTGACGGTGTGTAGCTCGGAAACTCCCAGCTCCTGGCCCACACAGGCCTCCAGCTCGGCCAGGCTGCGAATGGTTAGTTTGGACATAAAAAAAGAGTAGCGTAAGGTTGCGGTAAGGGGCCGTAAACATACGCCACCCGGCTTTGCCCCGGCCCTGTCCAGCAGGGGCCGCTACAGCTCCGCCACCCGCATTTGAATGTCCACGTTGCGGCCGTGGTCGTCGGCGCAGGAAATTTTCACGTTGCCCGTAGGCGGACTGATAAATACCCGCTCGGTGGCCGAAGCGGCGCGCAAAAACTGGTCGTTCACGTACCAGAATACCTGGCGCACCTCGCTGCCGGCCGCGCAGCTCAGCAGCAATTGTTGCTTTTCGGCGCGGTTGAGCAGGTATTCGGCATTAGCCAGCGGCGAGGTGATGGCCAGCGCGGCGCTGGTTTCGTCGGCGCCGCGCACGAGGCGGCAGTCTGCGTTGTGGGCCGGCAGCCGGGTGGCGGGCAGCCCCTGAGACTCGCGGAACGCCAGCACCTCGGGCAGCGGGTTGGCAAACAGCTGCCGCCGAAAGCCCGCCGCCGGCACGCAGGCCCGGCAGTACGAAACCGTACCATCGGCCGAGACGAGCGCCTCGCGCTGGTGCTCGCAGCGCCGGGCGCTCGAAGTGCCCGGCAGGTAATAGTCAATCAGCTGGTTGGGGCAGTTTTCGCCGGGCACCAGCCCGGTTTCGGCGCACACCAGCCGGAAGTCGAGGTTGGCCGGCGGCGGGGCCCAATGCTGGGGCGCGTTGTAGGCCAGGGCGTTGAACAAGTCGAAGAGCAGCGGCGTAGCAATGTCGGTGCCCGTAAGGGCGGAGCGGCCCTCGCCGCTGAAGTTGCCCACCCACACGCCCACAGTATAGTCCGGGTTGTAGCCGATGCTCCAGGCATCGCGGCGGCCGTAGCTGGTGCCGGTTTTCCAGGCAATTTTGGGCAGGCGCGAACTGCCCAGGTAGCCCAGCGGCAGGTCGGGCCGGGTGTGCTGGGCCAGCATATCGGTGATGAGAAAAGCGGCAGCGGGGGAAACGAGTTGAGGATTTTTGTAATTAAAAATGAAAAATGAAGAATTAAAAAGCTGCTTTCCATCCGCCGCTTTATTCGTCTGAAAAGCGGGTGCCGTTGAAGCATTTTTAATTTTTAATTCTTCATTTTTAATTATAAACCGCACCGCCCGGTACCGCCCCCCATCCGCCATGGCCGCATACAGCGCCGTGAGCTCCTCCAGCGTGGTGCCGCAGCCACCCAGAATGGTGCTCAGGCCCAGCCGGGGCGCGTCATGGGCCACGCGCCGGAAGCCGGCATCGCGCAGCTTATCCGTGAAGGTGGTCACGCCCAGCTCGCTGAGCACGCGCACGGCCGGGATGTTGAGCGAGTAGGTCAGGGCCCGTTCCACGGTTACTTCGCCGCTGAACTGCTTGTCGAAGTTCTCGGGCCGGAAGCCGCTGAAATTGCTGGGCACGTCGGGCAGCTTCAGCTTGGGCGTCACCAGGCCACGGTCCAGGGCCAGGGCGTAGAGGAAGGGTTTGAGCGTGCTACCCGGCGAGCGCACGGCCCGCACGCCATCGACCTGCCCGGCGCTGGCCGCGTCCGCAAAATCGGCCGAGCCCACGTAGGCTTCCACGGCGCGGGTGCGGTTGTTGAGCACCAGCACGGCGGCCTGGGTGATGCCCAGCTCGTGCAGGCGGCGCACGTAGTTTTTGGTGAGGTCCTCGGTCTTGGCCTGGGGGCCGCGCCGCAACGTAGACCGGATGATGGCCCGGCCCGGAAACTGCGCCACCAGCCGGCGCGCCAGGTGCGGGGCCAGCGCCGGGGCGGCATGGCGCTGCACGTCCAGCGGTTCATGCAACGCATCTTCAATGTCCTGGTCCGGAAACAGGCGCTGCTGCTGGAACTGCCGCAGCCAGCGGTTGCGCTCGGCCACGATGCGAGCGTTGTTCTTGCCCAGCACCAGGGCCCGCGGCTGGTTCGGAATGATGGCCAGCGTCACGGTCTGGGCCAGGGAGAGGTAGTCGGGCGGCTGCTGGAAGTAGAGCAGCGCAGCCGATTTTACGCCTTCAATATTACCGCCGTAAGGTACCAGATTCAGGTAGAGCTGCAGGATTTCGGCCTTGCTGTAGTGTGCTTCGAGCTGCGTGGCGCGCAGCATTTCCAACAGCTTATTGCCCACGGTGCGCTCCTTGGGCTCCAGTAGCCGGGCCACCTGCATGGTGATGGTGCTGGCTCCGGTGGTGCGCCCCCGACCCAACAGGTTGCGCCCCGCCGCCTGCACAATTGCCCCCGGATTCACCCCGAAATGATACCGAAAATACCGGTCTTCCTTATTGATAATGGCCTGCTGCAGCGCCGGAGTAATCTCGCCCAGCTCGGTTTTCATCCGCCATTTCTGGGTGGGGTTGAGGTAGGCGTGGAGCACGCTGCCATCGGCGGCCAGCACGAGGGGCGAGTAGCGCGGCGCCGGCGGCAGGGGGAAAGTGCGGTCGAGCAGCAGCAGGGCCAGCAACGAAGCCAGCAGCCCGAGGCCGATGCGCCCAAAGCGGCGCCTCCTGGCCGCCCCGGCCCGGCGCCCGACCGGAGCCGGGCCAGGAGTGGCACCGGCTGCGCTCATGCCGCTGCCGGCCACGAAACCAACGGCATGGACCCCCCGCCGTACGAATCGGCCTCATGGAGCAGCGGGGCGGCGGGCATCGGCATAAGAAGCAGGGTTGGAGGAAGGAGTGGGGCAATGCGTGGGGCAGCGCCCCGCAAAGCACAAATGACGCAAACGCGGCGTTAAAAAAGCGGCATTGGGGCGTGGCGCTCCCAAAACAACGTTCCCAATCTATTGCCGTTCCGCCGCGGAATGCCCTAGTAGTATTGAAAGCGACTCAGTAGGGCCAACCTGCTGGCGGTAACTAATTTATTTTTCTCAGAAATTCAACCGGCTCTTGGGCTGTGCGTATAGGCGGTTCCGGCCGGGTAAGCGCGGCTTTGCGGCGCTACCGGGTTGCGTTCAAACGGCTATTTGCTACTCACTATCTACCATCTATGAGTTTTAATCCGGCACTGCATACGGTAACAAACGAGACAGTACTGGTGCAGCGCCTGCTGGGCCGCGACGAACAGGCCCTGCGGCTTTTGCAGGACCGCTACGGCCGCAACCTGCAAACCGTGCTCGTGCGGCTGGTGCGCGACGAAGCGCTGGCCCAGGACCTGCTCCAGGAAGGACTGCTCAAAATCTGGCAGGGCATCAGCGCCTACGACCCCGCGCGCGGCCGCCTCTTCACCTGGATGGTGCGTGTCTGCTGCAACCACGCCATCGACGTGATGCGCAGCCCGCGGCAGAAGTTTCACCGCAGCACCCAGCCGCTGGAAGGCAAAAGCGCGCAGCGCGCCCCCGCCCCCACCACCTTCCATCCGGAACACATCGGCATCCGTGAACTGACGCAGGGCCTGAAACCGCGCCAGCGCGAAGTCATCGAGCTGTTGTACTTCGGCGGCTGCACCCAAGTAGAAACGGCGGAGGAACTCGGCATTCCGCTGGCTACCGTCAAAACCAGGGCCCGCGCCGCCTTAGTGGCCCTGGCGGCGCTGGCCCGGCCGGCCCGTCACCCCACCCCCTAGCCCTCTCCCGGAGGGGAGGGGCTAGGGGGTGGGGTGCCTACCGCCCCGCTTCCATCACGCTGATGGCGTAGCCGCCGCCGGGCGCGCAGTACTGCGCCAGCTTGGACTTGCGCGTTACGTTGATTTTGCGGATGGTGTAGGCTTTCGGGTTTTTCTCATAATGCGCGTCTTTGCCGTCGGCATAGATGGTGGCCACGTATTTTTTGCCGGGTTCCAGGAAGTCGAGCTTGATGTTGGAGGTGCGGCCCTGCTCGTCGCAGGTGCTGCCGATAAACCAGCTGCTTTTGCCCTTGGCCTTGCGCGCGATGGTGATGTAGCCGCCGGGTTCGGCCTCGAGCACGCGGGAGTCGTCCCAGTCCACGGCCACGTCCTTGATGAACTGGAAGGCGTCGAGATACTTGTTGTAATGCTCGGGCAGGTCGGCCGCCATTTGCAGCGGCGAGTACATGGTGACGTACAGGGCCAGCTGCCGCACCAGGGTGCTGTGCACGAAAGACGTGTTTTGCGGGTTTAGCACGCTGATTTTCGTTTCGAAAATGCCCGGCGTGTAGTCCATCGGGCCGCCAATGAGGCGGGTGAAGGGCAGGATGGTGGTGTGGTCGGCGTTGTTGCCGCCAAAGGCTTCGTACTCGGTGCCGCGGGCGGCCTCATTGCCGATGAGGTTGGGGTAGGTGCGGGCCAGGCCGGTGGGGCGCACGGCCTCGTGGCCGTTCACCATGATGCGGTGCTCAGCAGCTTGCTCCAGCACGTAGTTGTAGTGGTTAATGACCCATTGGTCGTAGTGGTGGTGGCCCAGGGGCACGATGTCGCCCACGTAGCCGGTTTTCACGGCGTTGTAGCCGAACTTATTCATGAACTGGAAGGCTGAATCCAGGTGCCGCTCGTAGTTGCGCACCGAGCCGCTGGTTTCGTGGTGCATCATCATTTTCACGTTCTTGCTGGCGGCGTACTGCTGCAGCTCGGGCACGTTGAAATCGGGGTAGGGCGTCACGAAATCGAACACGTAGTCCTTGTGCTTGCCAAACCAGTCTTCCCAGCCGGTGTTCCAGCCTTCCACCAGCACGGCGTCGAAGCCGTGCAGGGCGGCAAAGTCGATGTATTCCTTCACGTGGGCCGTGTTGGCGGCGTGCGTGCCGTTGGGCTTCACCTGCTTGTAGTCGATGGAGTCGAGCTTGATGTTGTCCTGATTGGTGTACGACCACGAGCTTTTGCCCGTAATCATCTCCCACCACACGCCCACGTACTTCACCGGCTTAATCCAGCTGGTGTCCTTGATTTTGCTGGGCTCGTTGAGGTTCAGCACCAGCTTCGACTCCAGAATGTCGCCCGCCTGGTCGCTCACAATCACCGTGCGCCAGGGCGAAAGCGCCGGGGTCTGAATCAGGCCCTTGTCGCCCACGGCGTCGGGCGTGAGGTGCGATTCGAGCACGAAGTTCTTGTCGTCGAGCTCCAGATGCATGCAGGAGTAGTCAAGCAGCGCCGCCTCGTGCAGGTTGATGTAGAGCCCGTCCTGGCTTTTGAGCATGAGCGGGGTTTGCACGCCGGTGGGCGAAAAAGTCGTCTGCGAGGCGTTGCCGGTCACGGCGCTCTTCATCAGCCCGCGCACTTCCGAGAGCTTCGAGGTCACGGTGCTGTACTCCTGGGTGTCGTAGTCGCCGGGCAGCCAGAAGGCTTTGTGGTCGCCGGCCAGGGCAAACTGCGTGCGCTCTTCCTTGATGGTGAAGTAGCCCAGGTTGGGCTGGCGCGGAAACTCGTAGCGGAAGCCCAGCCCGTCATCAAACACCCGGAACCGCACCCGGATGCTGCGGCTGGTGGCCGCCTGCGTGAGCGTCACGGCCAGCTCGTTGTAGTGGTTGCGGATGGTTTTCACCTCGCCCCAGACAGGCGTCCAGGTTTCGTCAAAGGTGCGCTGCTTGCTTTCGGCCACGGCAAAGCCGCTGCTCAGGGCCGGGGCGTTTTTCAGCTCCAGGCCCAGCTTGCTGGTTTTGATGACCTCGCGGCCCTTGTAGGTGAGGCGGTAGGTGGGCACGCCGTCGGCTTGCAGCGCGAAGGCCAGCGTCAGCTTGCCGTTGGGCGACTTGATTTCTTCGGCGGCGGCGGCCTGCCACAGCAAGCAGCAGCAGAGCACGGCCAGCGCCTGGCGGGCGGCCTTCAATGAACAATACCGGGTGAAAGCGGAGTGGAAGAGCATGTTGGGATAGGGGTGGAGTGAGGTTTCGCGGCCTGCAAATAACCGCATTGCGGCCGAAACGCCGCCCTGCGCCGGAGCAGCCGGCCAATGCAGTGCCAGTAGTGGTCAATGCAGTGGCAGTAGAGTGTTTTGGCGCGCGCTACCTTTGTTGTTATATATCGCAGGCCCTTGCTCTGCCCGTTGCGCTCCTCGCCCTCCCACCCGCGTCGCGCCGCCACTTTTTATTTTCCGGGTAGCGCAGTGGAAAGCCCAAAGGGGCTGCCTGGTTTCACGTTAATTACTATTTGATATGTATATTCCCTATGTCTGGCAGTTCACTGCCGAAGAGGCCGAGCGCAGCCTCCGCTACCTGAAAATATCCCTGCTGCGCCGAATCCCCCACTTCCATTTTCACACCAAAGCCTGGTCCTGATATCCGAGCTTTTGAGGTGGAATTTCCGTAGCGTTTCGCGGAGGTGAAAGCGCTGCGTAAGGGCACTAACCATTACTTAACCGCCGGTATTCCGACGGCCGCTGGCCCGTGAGCTTGCGGAATGTGCGGTTGAAGTGCGAGAGGTTGTTGAAGCCCGTGGCGAAGCTGACCTCGGCCACCGGCCGGCCCTGCCCCAGCAGCAGCCCGGCCTGACTGATGCGGTATTCCTGCAGCAGCACGGTGAGGGTCTGGCCGGTCATTTTTTTGATGTAGCGGCAAAACGCCGGGACGGTCAGAAAGGTCAGGTCGGCCATTTGCTGCACCGTCACGGGGTCGGCGTAGTGCTGCTCAATATGCTCGTACACCTGTTTCAGGCGCTGCTGCTCCCGCACCTGCAGCGCCGAGAGGCCCATGTCGGCGTGCAGCTCGGTGGCATCAGGCGCATCGGCCAGCGCGTAGAGCAGGCCCAGCAGCGTAAGCAGGCGCGCGGGGGCGGGCTGGGCCAGCATGGCCCGCAGCGTGGGGCCCACGGCGACGCGGGTGGCGGCCCCAAACGCCAGCCCCTGCCGCGAGCGCTGAAACAACTGCTGCACGGCGGCCAGCTCCGGCTTTTGCAGGAAACCTTCGCCCATAAAATCCTCCCGCAATTGCAGTACGACCTGCTCAAAAGAGCCATCTTTCTCGTAGCTGAAGCTCAGATGCGGCAGGTTGGGGCCCATAAACACCAGCTCGCCGCCCGCGTAGCCCGATACGTGCTGCCCGATGTGCCGCCGCCCGCTGCCCGTCGGGATATACACCAGCTCGTATTCCGGGTGGTAGTGCCAGCTAATGTCCCGGTCCCGCGCCTCGGTATAGTGGCGCAGGGTGAAGGAGCTGCCCGGCGTGGGCTGAATGGGTTCGAATTCCGGTTTCATGGCGGCAGCGCGGCGGGGTGAGCCTCCTACGCAAGGCACACCCCCGGCGAAAGTAAAACACGCCCGCTTGCCCTTCCTACAAACGCCCCGCCTCCGACCAACAGCCGGAAGCGGGGCGCGGGGGCGAAGCGGCCTAATTGGAGCGCGTGCCTATATTTTCTCCACCGGGAATTCGTTCAGAATTTCCTTGGCCACGCGGCTGAACTCGGAGCCGATATTGGCGGGATTGTTCACGGCATCGGCCACGGAGCCGCGCCAGAAAAGGTTGTTGGTGCGGGCATCCACGAAATCCAGAATCATGGTGCCTTCCTGGTAGGTTTCGGTGCGGGTGCGGCCGCGGGTGTAGTAGGGCGTGGTGTACCAGTAGCCGTAGTTGATGGGCAGAAACCGGCCCCGGTAGCTCATGGCGTAGGGGTAGGCGTAGCCCCGCACCGGCGGCGTGGCTATGGTCCGCTCGGCTTCCTCAATGTAGAGGTGGTAGGTGAGCAGGAAATCGGGCTCGGCGCTGGCCGCGGCCTGGCGGATGCCGCGCGTGGCCAGCTCCCTGCTGATGGCCTGCTGAATCTGCTGGTCGTTGAGCGTACTCTTGTAAATGGGATTGGCGGAGTCTGCTGATTTCACGTCGGTGCGGGCCCAGTCGTAGGTGCGGTACTGGCCGAAATCGGTGCCGGGCTTTTGCTGCACGGCCACCGGAGAGGTGCACCCGGCCAGCAGGGTTACCAGGGCGAAAAGAAGGGTGTTGAGAGTAGTTTTCATGGCTAATTCAAGCTGAAATGAGGAAAGGATTGTCCTTTTCTAACCCGCCTGACCCGCCAAGGGTTATCTGAAACCCGTTAAAAAGAATGAATCAGCTACCCTTAAGCAGAACCCTGGCGGACGTAGCCTTCTCCTGCGGCAGCGCTGCCAAGGAGCTGCAAACGGGGCGTGAGTGCACCAAAAAAACAGTTTTCGCGGTCAAACCGGTTGGCGTCCGGGCAGAGCTGGGGCTCTTTTATCGGTCTGCCCACGAAAAGCAGCTGGACCGGAGCACTGATGTAAAAATAAGCGGGCATCAGGTTCTCGTAAAGTTTCCTGTTACGCAGGTGTGCATGAATAACCGCATTGCATTTTGACCGTCATGCTTCGCTGCGCTCTGTATGACAGACGTTCTCTCTTCACGCTTTGCGACGGGTACAACTGTTAGCGCTCAACCTTTAGCCGCTAAAGCCGTGTACTAAGTAGCGCCAGTAAGCACGCATAACAAGCGTGTTTTCCGGACTATCATTCCTCGGCTGCGCTCGGCGCGACCCAACGCAATCCGGTTGCTCGTGCGCGACTATTTAACCTGAAACGCCAGCCTCGTATGGAGTTTCGTTTTTTTTGTTATCTGACATCCATCGTTCTGCGCAGGATGACAGCCTTTTTAGAACTATAAACACCCTTACCGCCCCATGGCTACTCCCGAAACTCCTACCGGCCCCGACTTGGCAACCACCGGCATCGCGCTAACCGACCTGGCCGACGGCGCCATGCTCCGCGGCCACGCCCATGGCGAACCCGTGCTGCTGGTGCGGCGCGGCGCCGAACTGTTGGCCGTGGGGGCGCTGTGCACCCACGCCGGCGCGCCGCTGGACACGGGCCTGCTGGTAGGCGACACCGTGCGCTGCCCCTGGCACCACGCCTGCTTCAGCCTGCGCACCGGGGCCGCGTTGCGGGCCCCGGCCCTCGACCCGCTGCCCCGCTGGACGGTGGAGCAGCGCGCCGGCCGCGCCTACGTTACCGGCCGGCAGGAGCAAGGCCCGCTGGCCCCCGATTCGCCCCCGGTCAGCACCGAGAAAACCGCTCAGCCCAAGCAAGTGGTCATCATCGGAGCCGGCGGGGCGGGCAGCGCCGCCGCCGAGATGCTGCGTCGCGAAGGCTACGCAGGCCGCATTACCCTGCTCGACGAGGAAGCCGACGCGCCCTACGACCGCACCGCACTGTCCAAGAGCTTCGGTCCCGATAGTGCCCCGAAAGCCGCCCTGCGCCCGGCGGGCTTTTATGCCGAGCACAACATCGACCTCGTTCGGGGTAAGGCAGCCGCGCTGGACGTGAGCGGCCGCAGCGTGCGGCTGGCCGATGGCACCACCTATACCTACGATGCCCTGCTGCTGGCCACCGGCGCCGAGCCGGTGCGCCTCGATATTCCCGGCCACGACCTGCCCCACGTGCACGTGCTGCGCTCCCTGGCCGACCACCGCGCCATTGTGGCCGGGGCGGCCCAGGCGCAACGGGCCGTGGTGTTGGGAGCCAGTTTCATTGGGCTGGAAGCCGCCGCCGCGTTGCACGGCCTGGGGCTGGAAGTGCACGTGGTGGCCCCCGATGAAGTGCCGCTGGCCAAGGTGCTGGGCCCGGAGTTGGGCGCCATGGTGCACCAGTTGCACGAGGAAAAAGGCATCCATTTTCATTTGCAGCAAACGGCCACTGCCATTGAGGCCGAGGCCGTGGTGCTGGAAAACGGCGAACGGCTGCCCGCCGACCTGGTGGTGGTGGGCATTGGGGTGCGGCCCCGGCTGGCGTTGGCCGAAGCGGCCGGCCTGACCATGGACAAAGGCGTGCTGGTAGACGAGTTCCTGCAAACCAGCAGCCCCGGCATCTACGCTGCCGGCGATATTGCCCGCTGGCCCGATGCCCACACCGGCGCGGCCATTCGGGTAGAGCACTGGGTGGTGGCGCAGCGCCAGGGCCAGACGGCCGCCCGCAACATGCTGGGCCGCCAGGAGAAATTCGACGCGGTACCCTTCTTTTGGAGCAAGCACTACACACTGTCGGTGCGCTACGTGGGCCACGCCGAAAAATGGGACGAGCTAACCATCGACGGCCCCCTGAGCGAGCGCAAGGGCAACGTAGCGTTCTGCCAAAACGGCCATACTCTGGCCGTGGCCAGTGTGCAGCGCGACGTAGATAACCTGAAAGCCGAAGTAGCCCTGGAAGCCAACGACGAGGCCGCCTTGGCAAAGCTACTGCGCCCCTTGGCTTCCCTGCAGTAAGCCCGCCCCGCCAATATGTGCCGTTAGGACCACCTGTCGGCCCGATAGGTGCTAGCTTGCCAGTGTGACATCGATGTAAAAGTAAAAACCCCACTCACAGCTTGTGAGTGGGGTTTTTCGTGGTCGTGTAAGTTCTTGAACCTTCTTACGCTGGGTTACCAAATATGCCTCTGTATGCTCTAAAAGTGACGTTTTATAAAGAGAAATCGAATATGTTCCGGTGTGTTCCTCTAAATTCCGATACGCTTTCGATACGCTTTGCGTATCATTGTGCTATCAATCACCAATAGATGCCGCCAAGATGAAAGCCAAGCTTTTCGCCCGCACCAATAAAACAGGCTCCTTCACCATCATAGCCGAGTATCGGCACGATGACTTATTTGAGCGCGTATCTACAGGTGTGAAAATTGCCGCCGCCGGGGCGTGGGACGCGGAAAAGGAGCAAATCAGGCTTTCTGGTAATCCTTTAGAGCGGGATGCAATCAAAAAGCAAAACCTGCATATCCTTTTTGTTCGGGATAATCTGAACGCTCAAATCAAGACGCTTTTCCTAGCCAAAGGCAACATTTACCCAACGGTGCCTGAACTACGCGCTAACAAAGCCGCAACCGTAGCAACGCAGGTCGCAGCAGCAACGCCCGAAACGCCCTTAACTGAGTTCCTGTCTACGTATTTGGAAAACCGCACCGGCTGGGCGGAAATGACGCGCAAGAATTTCCGCACCCTGCTTGCAAACATCAAAGCATTTGAGAAGGCGACTAAAACGACGTGGCGCCTTTCGACGCTGGATAACGCAGAAATCACGAAATTCCAGCACTGGCTACTTGCAACCTTCAATTACAAAAACAGCACCGCCGCCAAGCGGAACCGGCTTCTAAAGCAGTTCCTGACTGAGTACACCGCGCCCAACGTCGCTCGCGAAAAGGTCAAGCCCCTGCACAAGCAAATGCTATCGCAGCCGGTGGTACTGGAAAAATCCGAAATCAAAGCTTTGATGGAACTGCCTTATGATAAGGCTTCGCGGTTGGGGCAAGTTCGGAACATGGCCATCCTGCAAATCTTCACCGGCTTGCGCTACGGGGACTTGATTCGCTTACAGCCCCACCACATCAAAGGCAAGGGGGAAAAGGAAATCATCATCCGAGAGGAAAAAACGAAGCAGACGCGCCACGTTCCCGTTTTCCCGCAAGCGCAGGCCGTGCTAGACCTTTACACAGATACCGAAACCGACACTTTCACGCTGCCGGCTATCAGTAACCAAAAATTCAACAAGTATTTGGCGGAAATCGCGGCTAGCCTTGAATGCTTGCAAAAAGAAGTGATGATTACGACGATGGAGAGGGATACCGTTGTTGAAAAGTGGGAAGCTAAGCACTTGCATATTCGCAGCCATAGCAGCCGCCGCACCTTTTGCAGCTTGTTGCTGGGCATGGGCTACTCGATTCGGGAAACCATGACGCTCAGCGGCCACAAGTCGCTTGCTGCTTTTCAGCGGTACGTCGGCAAATCTGAAATTCGCCCCAATGCTATAGCTGACTTTGCGGCGCGTTGGGAGGCTTAGCAAGCCGCTCTTTTTACAGCCCCGGCGATAATTGTCGGGGCTTTTTCGTCGGGCATAGGCATGACGTTCCCAAAAAAACGTATTTAAAGAAAAAACCTATGACCAAAAAAACGAAAAAGGTTGACCTACGGGTAACCAGTGAGCTATTTGAGCAACTACGGCAGCACAGCCAAGACACTGATACGCCGGTTGCCCGCATCATTCGCACCTTACTAAAATCACACTTGAGTACCAAATAACCGCAAAAGACAAGCTGGACATCATATCGGCTTGAATGATTTCACATTACAATTGAATAAATATATATTAACAATAGATAAGCTTTCGATTCAACTTATCAGCAAATCCTTAGCCCTGTTTAATTTTCAGGATGTTGCCAGTAATTATCTAACTAAAGGCAACGCATACGTTGTAAACGAGCATATCCAGCTCAAGAAAATGCCAAAACTTGAGAAGTATTACCTTCACTGTTTTGCCGTGTGGTTTGGGGAAAAGCACGTTGCTACGCTCAGCACTGATTGCCGCCAAGCCGGTCAAGCCGGTAGCATTAAGCTGACGTTTGAAAACGAAGTGTTTTACACAAGCCCCGGCTGGTACTACTATTTGAGGGAGCTTGAGCAACATTTGCCACTCAGCTTCAAAAGCATCAGCTGTTTAGATATTGCCGCCGACTTTCAAAGTGATTCCCTGTTGCCTGAGCTATGCCGCATCTACCGCTATTCCAGCTTCATCGATGAAAACACAGAAATCGAGTACGCGCCGCTGGTTGGCAAACTCGGGTGTACGTTGCGCCACGGCAAGCAATACGAGTTTGGAACATCGGTAACAAAGCGAGGGTCGAACGGCAAGCAGGTGGCGGTTTACAACAAAACGCTGGAAATCGAGGAAATCAGCCACAAGCAGTATATACTTGATTACTACGCTGCACAAGGCTTTGATACCACAAAACCCGTTGTGCGGGTTGAAGTCAGATTGACCGCTGCATACTTGAGCAAGCTGCCGATTGACGACGTGACCTTGAACCGTCTGGATGGGTTGGCCAGCATTTTCCGGCAAGCCGTGGGCAATACCTTTGCTTTCCGTAAGGTCAAGGAAACGTATTTTGATGCCAGCCGCAACAAGAAAACGGCGACGTTTACGCTCATCGATTTTGCTGAACTGGATGCTGAGCCGTTGGCCAAAACTCTCCCGGTCATTGCCTACAAGGAAAACAACGATGTTTGCAATCGGATTGAGGCAAAAAACGCAATGATGCGCTGGATTCACAATGGCGATGCGCAGGACTTGGCGCAACTGCTTTACATAGAGAAAAATGTTCCAGCCCCGAAAAGCAGCACTTGGCGCACATGCTTCACTCGTTTCGCTAGTGCCTACGACCGTAACGTGACCGAGGATAGGGCCAGCCGCATGGGCATGTTTCAGTAAGGTATCGTAGGGTTAGCTTCTTTCTATCAAGTACAGCTATACCTACGAAAAAATCTACAATACATTTAAACTAGATGAACAAAATACTTACCCTCTTTCTCGTAATGGTGCATATTATCTCGTATGCACAAACCGGCTCTACTTTGCCTCAAGCTAAGGTAAAGTTAGAATTAACAGGGTTTGATTTTGTTGCAGTCCCAGAGGTTTCATGGATTGACAACCAATCCAATGGGATAGTCCGCTTTGCAGTAGGCGTACAGGCCAAAGATGGATTTGTACGAACATTTGTATTAGACAGCTTGAGCACATCCAACGAGCAAATGCTTTTATGTGATTCAGCCATAAGAGCAATGGATGAATTCAAACTAAATGGAATTCAAACTAAACTCGCGGATTCGTTGGTGCGGGGTACTGTCACATTCAGTAATCCGTCGCCAAATCTTAAGACGAATGCTCATCATCAGTTACCCTTAGCAAAAGATAAGGCAGTTGACCTAAGCGGTAAAGTTTATCGGTATCCGATAGAAATTGCAACTGTTCCATTCAGTGAATCAGGGCTGCCGAGTAATCGCAGGGATTACTACCCTTCATACTATATCTCATATATAGATAAGTATGGCAAATCGATGAAGATTGACAGCACCGGAGCAATAAGAGAATCGATAAAAAATAACGGTTATGTTGGTGACTCGCGCTATAATCATGGTGGAACGCTTGTCAAGTATCGTTCTCAAGGCGAAATTGACTCCTTGTTTAGCAACTACTCAAGCAGTTTCAAAAGTGATTACCGCATCACTAGAAACAGTTCGTATGTCCAATCCAAATATGGAACTATGAAGTTGGTTAACTGGACGTTGCTTAGAAAAGATGGAAAATCAGCAATAAGCGCCGCGTTTTTTCCGTGCAAAACTGTGGCCGGTGTCGGTCAAGGCCAAACAACCGATATCCAGTATGTTGGAAATAATCGATACTGGGTATCAGTAGAATGCGACGAGGGCGCTAACAACTACCTATTGAATGAAAATGGCAAGGTTTTGCTGAACCTTCCGGGCTATCGCTTCCTGCGACCTATAACCAATGGGAGGTACGTTGGTGGTAAACTGGCTCTAGATATGGGTATCATCATTGGGTTAAATGGGGAAACCCTGCTTTCCAATCGCGAGTACAAGATATTAGATATTTTAGATGACAATATTATTAAGGCATCTAGATATAATGGTTCAGGAGAATGGTTTTATTACAACATCAAGCTTAAAAAAATCATTTATGAAAACGGAGACTACGAAAAGAGTGGTCGAACTCGCCCGCTCGTAAAGTGACTTAAAATCAGTAAGGTGGACTGCATTTTCTTTCTGTTCCGTTACCCGCCCCCTCCTCTCCCTCAACCCCTCCCTTCCCCCGGCTTCGTGCCTAATGTACTGATTGAGTATCCTCTTAGAACTGGCAATGGAGCGAATAGAACCGGAAACGGGTGCCCCAAGACGAACTTTTTTTGTACAACCGCCTTTCGCTGAACTGATTTTATAATTTTCCACAAACCGAAAAGCCCGCGCCATCACGGCCGGGCTCTTCTTTTACTTAGGCAAACTCAGTATCGTCCATGCCTGAGCCATCAGCGGGCAAAGCCAGTATGAGCTTCGTCCACTCAAGGAATTCAAGGTCAGAAATTGCCGACTTTTCGCGAAATGGGGTATACTGAACAAGTGCAGGCAGGATTTCGCAAATGGTCGTGAAGCCTCTTGACCCATTATCATTATCGCTGGTTATCCTCAAAAGCACGGTGCCATCTTCACGTTTTCTTAGCTCTACTTGTCTGTTGGGATTCTTAGGCTCGTCTTTTTCAACTACTTCTCTACCATAAGAAGCTAGTTCTGCAAGTGTTTTCATTATATTCATCTTCTTGTATTTTTGTGTTGGTGAAAGTGTTAGCGTTTAGCGTTGGCTGCAATCCAATCTGATTCACGGACTCGATACGAGGGCCGCAACCGTGTCCCATGATTCACGGCGTTAAGCTTGCCCGACGTTATCCATTTAAGAACCGTTTTTGGGCACCGTTTCGCCCGCTTGGCAACGTCGGAAACAGTTAGAAGCTGTCCGGTGTCATGCGAGGCTTTGGGCTCAGCAGCGGCCAGCATTTTGAACTGGCCAAAAAATGCAGCAGCCAGTTCATCAACTAAGGCAGGCGGCAAAGTGAGGGTTACCATCATAAACTTAAAAAAATTATAGTCAAAGTGTGTTTATAGGTCCTTATACGGTTTAAAACACGAAAAGGTTACAACCTTAAAAAGGTTACAAGAAAATCGATTTTTTTCTGCTGATTGACTATAAAACGCCCGCGCCCTGATTGAACCGGGTGTAAGAATGACCTTGCCGGCAGGCTTTGCGTGAACTGATTTCCCCGCCGGCCAACTGAACAGGGCACACTTGCCAGCTTATTCAGCGGCTACTGGCTGCCTTTACGCCGGCCGGCGGAGTAGTCACGCCAGCCGTTAACCAATGCCCGCCGGCCACCAACCCATGCCCGCCGACCGCTTAGACTTGTTCCGCTGATGGCAGTGGCTACAGTATTGAAGCGCCCTTACGGTTGGTGTGTGCTAAAAGAACTTTAGAAATGGTCTTTGCTTTTTGAGTTTGGAGCTACATTTATTCTTCACTCCCTACCTGACCACCGCCAAATATTCAACCAAACACATGAACTCACCACGTTTACTCATTCGCATCCGGCACCCTTTTCTGATGTCAGTTCTGTTAGGATTAACTACACTTCTTGCCGGTTGTGGTTCTAACGAAGACAACGCTGTGAGCTACGATTCGGGGGGAGGAAAGCAAGGTAGAAATATCTGCGACTTCAAATCGAAGACTGAATTTGATGATTTTGTAACAGGATTGATGAATGCAGGTGTGCCCTACGAGATGAAGCATTACGACAATTTGCCCTGCGAACAAAAGTAGACTTGTTGCTATGTCTGCAAGACGCTATCGCATAGCCCATGCCCTTGCACCTTTTGAGCGCGGGCAAACTCGTTTTTCCGCCGGCCGCCGGCCGTGACCATTGCCCGCCGGCCGCTCAAACAACTCCCGCCGGCCGTGACCATTGCCCGCCGGCCGCTCAAACAACTCCCGCCGGCACAAGCCGCCACGGCATTGCAGCACCCTAGCGGCTAGTACGGCTAAAGAAACTTGGCGAAAAGGGGGCACTGCACAGTAAATTCTTTCGGAACCGATACGCTTTCGATAGCCCAAAAGAGAAAGACCCTGTAACTCATTGAGCTACAGGGCCTTTTCTTATAAACTGGTGGTCGTGTAAGGGAGGCTATTCCGTCACGCCGTT
>JAYSZD010000030.1:0-5882 GCA_043738185.1 Hymenobacter sp.
CTTTTCAAGTGAAAATTCCGGCGTCGTTTTCGCGGTTTGGGCACGTGGGGCAGAGCTACCAGATAACGCAGTGGTTTCCCAAGCCGGCGGTGTATGACCGGCGCGGCTGGCACCAGATGCCCTACCTGGACCAAGGCGAATTTTATTCGGAATTCGGCTCGTTTGATGTCAGCATCACCCTGCCGGCCAACTACACGGTGGGCGCCACCGGCGAGCTGCAAAACCCCGACGAGCGGGCCCGCCTCGATGCCCTGGCCACCGCTACGGCCGCCAAAAAAACCGCCCAGGATTTCGGCAAAGACCTCGCCTTTCCCGCTTCGGAGCCCGCCACCAAAAGCCTGCGCTACAAGCAGGACCGCATCCACGACTTCGCCTGGTTTGCCGATAAGCGCTTCAATGTGCTCAAAAGCGGCGTGACGCTGCCTTCGGGCCGGGCCGTTACGTCGTGGGTGCTGTTCACCAACAAGGAGCCCGAAAAATGGATTAAGGGCCTGCAGGACGTGAACGACGCGCTGACTTACTACTCACAATGGGTGGGCGAATACCCGTATTCGGCCGCCACGGCCGTGGATGGCGCCCTGAGCGCCGGTTCCGGCATGGAGTATCCCATGGTGACCGTGACCCAGCCCGAAGCCATTGTGCATGAGGTCGGCCACAACTGGTTTTATGGCATTCTGGCCAGCAACGAGCGGGATTTCCCCTGGCTGGACGAGGGCATGAACAGCTACCTGGAAACGCGGGTAGATGGCCGCGAGAATCCGCAGGCCGGCATGTTTAAGGACGTTTACAAGAACCCGAAGGCTGTTTCGGCCCTGGGCATCGAAAACCTGCCCGGCGCCGCGCTCAACCAGCTGCCCTACCAGGCCATGGCCAGCCGCGGGCTCGACCAGCCCGTGCAGGGTCCCACTTCCGGCCAGTATGGCCAGGTGAACTACGCCGTCATTGTGTATTCCAAAACCGCTTCGCTCTTCAAATACCTGGCCGGCTACCTGGGCCAGGAAAAATTTGACGCCGCCATGAATGCCTACTACACCAAATGGCAGTTCAAACACCCGTACCCCGAAGATTTAGAAGCCACTTTTGCGGAAAGCACGGGCCAAAAGCTGGACTGGTTTTTCCGCGAGATGCTGACCAACACCCGCGAGTACAACGCCGATATTTTTGCCCTGCAACAGATTGGCGACGTGGTGAAGGTGCTGGTACGCACCGATTCGCCGGTGCGCTGGGCCGTGCCCGTTTCCACTGTCGATGCGCAGGGCAAGGTGCTCGAAACCCAGTGGACGCCGCCCTTCGGCGACCCCGAGGACGATGCCGAAACCCAGCTCAACTTCCGCCTCGCCAACGTGGCGGCCGTGGTGGTGGACGCCGAATACGTAACGCCCCAGCTCAACCGCCGCGATGACCGGCTGGCCCTGGGCGGCGGCAACTTCCGCCGTTGGGAGCCCGTGCGCCTGCAACCCCTGGCCAGTGTCGAGCGATGGGACCGGTCAGCCATCAACTGGCTACCGGTGCTGGGGGCCAACACTTCCGATAAGTTTATGCTGGGCGCGGCCTTTTACAATGGGCTGCTGACGCCCAAAAAGGTGCAGTACCTGGCCATGCCCATGTATAGCTTCAGCCGCAACGAGCTGAACGGCATCGCCTCCCTGAGCCTGAACGTGCTGCCCGCCCGTTTCAGCCGGCAGGTCATCACCGGCCTCACGCTCCAGCGCTTCGAGCGCTACCTGAAGCTGGAGCCCAGCGTGACGGTTGTGCTGCCCCACACCGCCTACGACTACCCCCAACAGCAGGTGAAGCTGGCCCTCACCTCGGTCGAAGACCAGGACCGTGGCCTCACCAACATCCTCACCGCCGAGTACGGCGTGCAGGGCGGCAATGCCCTGCAAAAGTGGACGGCCCACATCGAAATCAATAGCTTGGAGCGGCTGCCTGATGAGAGCCTGGTGAACGGCCAATTGAGCGGCACCGCGCTGTTGGTGCGCGCCAATGCTACGTACGAGCGGTTTTACTCGCCCAAAAAGCGGATGAGCGCGCGGCTGTTCGGGGGCCGTTTTGTAACGCAATCCAACAACAATGCGTTTGTCATCGGCCTAAGCGGCAGTCCCGATTACCGCCGCCAAACTGCCTTCCTCGACCGCCAGCAGATTTCCAATTCCATCGAAGCCCAGGTCCACCAGACCGATAACCGCGACGGCGCTTTCAAGGCTTTTGTGCCGGTCATTAGCACGAATTGGGTCAGCACCCTTAACCTGCAGGCCGATTTGCCCATAACGGGCCTGGCCGTATTCGCCGATTTGGGGGCCACCGCCGAGCGCAAGGTTGTGAACAACGGTGCTTCGCGGCGGCTGTTTTACGATGCCGGCTTCGTGGTGCCGGTTGTGCGCGGCGTTCTGGAATTCTACGTACCCGTAGCCGGCTCGCAATTTGATAACGGCTTCCCCAGTGACTTCTCGGATTTCACGGACCGCGTTCGGTTCGTGCTGAACCTGAACCAGGCCAACCCCTTCAAGCTGCTGGGCGAGAAGCTGGCGCAGTAGCCGCCGGGTCGCCGCCGTTCGTTTCCGTTGCTCACTCCCGAAGCCAATCCGCTATGCCTTCCATGCACTGGCCCCAGCTGCTCTCGCAGCGCCGCTTCCCCGACCAGCAGCTGCCACCGGCCAGCGCGACGCCCGTGCGCGGGGCCTTTGTGCAGGACTACGACCGGGTGGTGTTCAGCTCCGCTTTCCGGCGCCTGCAGCGCAAAACCCAGGTGATGCCCCTGCCCGAAACCGACTTCGTGCACACCCGCCTCACCCACTCGCTCGAAACCGCCGTGGTGGGCCGCTCCCTGGGCCGGCTGGCCGCCCGCCACCTGCTCGAAAACGACGCCGCCCTGGCCGGTCTCCTACCCAACCTCGACCAGGATTGCGGCGACATAGTGGCCGCCGCCTGCCTGGCGCACGATATCGGCAACCCGCCCTTCGGCCACTCCGGCGAAGACGCCATTAGCAGCTACTTCGAAAGCGCGGCGGCGGCCCCATTCCTAGTGCAGCTCACCGCCGCACAGGTTGCCGATTTGCAGCATTTTGAAGGCAACGCGGCTGGTTTTCGCATCCTCACGCACACCTACGCCGCCCACAGCACCGGCACGGCCGGCCTGGGCCTCACCTACGCCACGCTGGGCGCCTTCACCAAATACCCCAAGCCCAGCATCGTGCCCGCCGGGGCTCGCACCGGCGGCGCTTCGGAAAAAAAATACGGCCACTTCCAGACCGAAAGCGCCCGCTTCCAGCACGTCGCGCAGGAGCTGGGCCTGCTAGCCAAAGATGCCGAAACCGGCTTCTACCACCGCCACCCGCTGGCATTTCTGGTCGAAGCCGCCGACGACCTGTGCTACCGCATCATCGACTTTGAAGACGGGCTAAAGCTGGGCCTCATCGCCCCCGAAACCGGCCTGCCGCTCTTGAAAAAGATGCTCAACGACCCGGCTGGCCGCCTGGGCAGCGTGCAGTGGCACGACTGGCGCGAGGAGCTGGGATACATCCGCGCCCGCCTCATCGGCAAGCTGGTGGCCGAGCTGGCGGGGCTGTTTGCGCAGCACGCCCCCGCCATCCTGCGCGGCGCGTACGACCAGTCGCTTATCAAAGAGCTGGGCTGCTGGACCGACTTGCAGGAAGTGCAGCGCCTGAGCATCGAAAAGCTCTACCGCAGCCGGCCGGTGCTGGAGATTGAGGCCGCCGGCTTCGACGTGCTCGGCGGCTTGCTCGATGCTTTCCTCACTGCCATTTTCGACGCCGGCCAGGGCCACCGCAGCCGCAAGCTGCTCCTGCTGCTCCCCGCACAATTCCGCGCCGAAGGCCCGCAAGCCGGCGTTTCGGACTACGAGAAAATCCTGCTGCTCACCGATTTCGTGGCCGGCATGACGGACCAGAACGCGCTGAGCCTCTACAAGACCATCAAGGGAATTGAGCTGCCGAAGGGATTTTAGAGCCAATGTCCAGAAAACGTTATGCTTTGTTTGACTTTTCACAAAGTCTGCATTTCTCCTTCGTGCAGCGCCACCAGATTCGCCAGCAGCGACTCAAGCAGCTTTCTGCCCTTCCACACCGATTTTAGCCTGGTCCGAATCTGTTCGGCGGTCTGCACAAATTCCTGTTCCGCGGCCGTTTCATGGCCTTCAAATTCCAGGAGCTGTTCCACCATCGGCACCGTCATTTCCGGGTGAAACTGCAGGCCAATCACCCCGTCGCCCCACACGAAACCCTGCGTAGCCGTCGCCGCCGACATCCCCACCCGCATGGCGCCCGGCGGCACCGTAAACGTATCGAGGTGCCAGTGTAGCACGGCCGCCTTATCGGGCCACCCGCGCAGCAACGGATGCTCCAGCGACTTCACCGAGAACCGCACCGTCCAGAAACCGATTTCCGGCGCGTGGTTGGGCCGTACCTCGCCTCCCAGCGCCTCGGCCACCAGCTGTGCCCCCAGGCAAATGGCCAGCGTAATCTTGCCCGCCCGTAGCGCTTCGCGGATGAAGGCTTTTTCGGCCACCAGCCAGGGAAATGTCACGTCGTCATGCACACTCATGGCCCCACCCAAAATCAGCAGCCCATCATATTCGTTGATGTCTGGAAACACCGGGTCGGGCTCGAATAGCCTGGTAAACGTGAGCACGTGCCCGTGCGCGGCCAACCATTCGGCAGCATGGCCGGGGCCTTCATTGGACAGGTGTTGAAGGCAGTGAAAAATCACGGATTCGTCGGATTAAAGGCGGATTTTTCGGATTTTGTGGACGACTTTTGGCGAGGTAGTGGTGAGGCTTGCTGCTTTTCTTTTTTGATAGTTTGCTATGCTGTTGGATACGCGCCATAATGCTTTGACCAAGGAAATCATTGGTTGTGCAATGCGGGTGCATTCGGCTTTGGGCAGCGGTTTTCCGGAAAATATTTATCACCGTTCGCTGGGACTTGAATTGGCTAGAACCGGATTGAGCTTTGAGCAGGAAGTTCATTTGCCGGTCTTTTACCTAGACACGCAAGTGGGAGCCCGGCGAGTTGATTTTCTGGTTGATAAGTGCGTTTTGGTCGAATTAAAAGCACTGACGGAGCTGACGCCGCTCAATTATTCTCAAATTATCAACTACCTAAAAGCGTATCGCCTGGAGGTCGGCTTACTCATCAACTTTGGCGAGCAGAGCCTGCGCTTCAAGCGCTTCATTCAAAACCATTCCCAGGTTCAGTAATGAAAATGCCCACAACGGTAATCGTCCACAAAATCCGAAAAATCCGCCTTTAATCCGACGAATCCGTGATTTATTCCCACTCAATCGTCGCCGGCGGCTTGCTCGAAATATCGTACACCACGCGGTTGATGCCGCGCACCTGGTTGATAATTTTGTTGCTCACCTCGGCCAGGAAATCGTAGGGCAGGTGGGCCCAGTCGGCGGTCATACCGTCCACGCTGGTCACGGCGCGCAGGGCCACTACCCGCTCGTAGGTGCGCTCGTCGCCCATCACGCCCACGCTTTGCACGGGCAACAGCATGGCGCCGGCCTGCCACACGGTGTCGTAGAGGCCATGCTGTTTCAATAGGTTGATGAACACGGAATCGGCCCGTTGCAGCAAGTCTACTTTTTCGGGGGTGATGTCGCCGAGGATGCGAATGCCCAGGCCGGGACCGGGGAAGGGGTGGCGGTTGAGAATGTCGGCGGGCAGTTCCAGGGCGGCGCCCACTTCGCGCACCTCATCCTTGAAAAGCATGCGCAGCGGCTCCACAATCTTCAGGTTCATCTTCTCCGGCAGGCCGCCCACGTTGTGGTGGCTTTTGATGGTCACCGACGAGCCGTGCACCGACACCGACTCAATAACATCGGGATAAATGGTGCCCTGGGCCAGCCAGCGGGCGCC
>JAYSZD010000031.1:0-5879 GCA_043738185.1 Hymenobacter sp.
TGGCCGGCCGCCAGCACGAAGCCACCGAGCGCATCCGCGTGGCCGTGATTATGGGCGGCTACTCTTCGGAGCGGCACATTTCGGTGGAAAGCGGGCGCAACATCTACGAGAAGCTCAGCTCCTCGACCAAGTACGCGCCGGTGCCGGTGTTCCTCACCGGCTCGGCCGACGAGCACCGCCTCTACGTGCTGCCCGTGAACGTGATGCTGAAGGACAACGCCGACGACATCCGCGAGAAGATTGAGCACGCTGAAGCCGGCGAAGCGCCGCACCCCATTCTGGAGCGCATTCGGCGCGAGGCCGGCACCATCACCAGCACCTATGCGGGCCAGACGCTGGCGTTGCCGCGCCGCATTTCCTTCGAAGACCTGGCCCAGCTGGCCGATGAGGTCTTCATTGCCCTGCACGGCCGGCCCGGCGAAGATGGGGCCCTGCAAGTAGAGCTGGAAAAGCTGGGGCTGCCCTACAACGGCTCGGGCGTGGCCAGCAGCAGCATCACCATCAACAAGTTCGAAACCAACAAGCGCCTGCGCACCGCCGGCCTGCTGGTGGCCGAGCACCGCATGGCCCCCAAGCTGGAGTGGCAGGCCGATGCCGAAAGCTTCTACCGCGCCCTCGAAACGCAGTTCCCCTACCCCTTCATTACCAAGCCCGCCGACGACGGCTGCTCTTCGGCGGTAAAGAAAATCAAAACCCGCACGGAGCTGGAAGCCTTCAGCCAGCTCATTTTCCGCACCCAAGAAGAATTGCTGGCCGGGCCCGCCGAGGTGCTGCACCTGGGCTTCAAGGAGGAGTTTCCGCGCAAGGATGCCTTTTTGGTTGAAACGCTGATTAGCCGCGACGGGGCAGCGCATTTTTTGGAAGTAACGGGCGGGCTGCTTACTTCTTACGACGAAGATGGCCAACTGAGTATTGAGGTATTTGAGGCCAGCGAGGCCCTGGCCACCGGCGAGGTGCTGAGCCTGGAGGAGAAATTCCTGGCCGGCGAAGGCCAGAACATCACCCCGGCCCGGTACGCAACCGACCCCGCCGAGCGCCAGCGCATCTCCAACGAGGTGAAGGCCGTGCTGCGCCGCGTGGCCGAAGTGCTCGATATTCAGGGCTACGCCCGGATTGACGCCTTTGTGCGCGTGCGCGCCGGGGGCGAAGTGGAAGTGCTGATTATTGAGGTAAATTCCCTGCCCGGCATGACGCCCGCGACGTGCATTTTCCACCAAACGGCGCTGGCCGGCTACACGCCTTACCAGTTTATCGACCGGATTCTGGAATTCGGCAAGGCGCGGATGAATAAATCCTTGATTTCCAATTAATAAAACAAGAACGGTCATACTCCTCTGGCTTCCGCCCGTCGAAGCATCTCTACCGCAATAGCAATCAGTGCTGACCCACCGAAGCAGTAGAGATGCTTCGACAAGCGGACGCCAGATAAAGCATGACGTTCTTTATCCCTCCAAATAGCATCTTACGCACTCAATGTCATTCTTTTCTGCTAATAGCCCCCTCGACGTGGTGAAGCACCTGGTGCTGATTGCCGTGGCCGGCCTGCTGCTGATTCTGGGGTTCTTCTACGTGTACCTGCCCATGACCACGCACCACGGCGAAACCATCACGGTGCCCAAGGTGACGGGCATGAACGTGGCTGACCTGGAGGACTACCTCGAGGAGCGCAATCTGGCCTACTTCGTGGATGATTCCAGCTACAGCCCCAGCATTCGGCCCTTCACAGTGCTGGTGCAGGACCCCGCGCCCGGCGAGAAGGTGAAGGAAGGCCGCAAAATCTACCTGCAGGTGAGCATGAAAAACCCGCCGGTCATCAAGATGCCCAAACTCACCGACGGCTCTTCGAAGAATGCCATGCTCATCCTGAAAAGCTACGACCTGGTAGTGGGCCAGATTCAGCTGGTGCCCGACCTGGCCCAGAACGCCGTGCTCAAGCAATTGGTGAACGGCAAGGAGATAGCGCCCGGCGCTCCCATTGCCAAAGGCACCAAAGTAGACCTGGTAGTGGGCGACGGCCAGGGCAACCAAACCTTTGCCGTGCCCAACCTGGTGAACATGCCCGAGGACGAGGCCGTGACCCTGCTGGTGGGCCAGGGCCTGCAAAAAGGCGAAGTATTCCAAGTGCCCGCCGAGGATGGCCAGGTGCCCGGCACGGTGGTGCGCCAGCGCCCTGTGGCCGGCCCCGATGCCACCATTCGCATGGGCCAGCTGGTCGATATATGGGTGGCCCAGTAATATTTTTGAGCTATTGGCTACTAGCTTTTTGATTTACATTGAATTGAGGGGTTGGATTGCTTTGCGTTCGACTCAGACCGAATACTCAGCTGGCTGGGTGGCTGGCATTACGCAGTTTTTCGGAGAGCCTTTAGGTAATTCTGCACTTTTCTCGCGGCTGCCATCGTTAGCCTGCCTAAGGATGCTGCTAAGCGCTTGCTTCAAATCAGACAACGGACTCTGTTTAGACAAAACCCTGTTAATGAATAGCAAAGCTGGTATTTAGCAGCTGAAAGCTAGTGTCCAGATACTTATGAGAACAACTATCCGCATGTGCCGCGGCCTGCTCCTGTCCGCGCTGATGGGGATGGCCGGTGCCGCTTCGGCGCAAGAGATTCGCACCCGGCCCCTATCGGCCGACCCGACCCGGGCCGCCTACGCGCCCAAGGCAGACGCGCGGGCTCAGCGCCGGACCGCTGCTCTGGAACTGCCCTTTTTCGACGATTTCACCACGCCGCTGGAAGGCGCGCCCAATGCTGAAAACTGGCTGCCAACCGGCGGCGCGCTGGTAAGCAACCGCCTGGCCATTTACCCGCTCACCCGCGGCGCGGCCACGCTGGATGGCCTCCGGGCCAACGGCCAGAGCTACAGCGGTACTGTCAACGCGTCGTATGGCCTCCTCGATTCGCTGGTTTCGCAGCCCATCAACCTGGCCGGCCTCACGCCGAACGACCAGCTGTACCTGAGCTTTGCCTGGCAGGCGGGCTCTATCATCGGGGTGCCCAACCGGAATATTGGCAATACCCAAGTGCGCCTGGAGCTGTATGCCAAAACGGCGGCCGGGGCCTGGGAGCTGCTGTGGCAGGAGCTCAGCACGGGCCGGCGCACGCCGTTCCGGCAGCAGGTCATCAGCCTCAACGACGCGAAGTACCTGCACGCCAGCTTCCAGTTTATGCTGCTGGCCACCGGCAACCGGGCCGACAACAGCGACGGCTGGAGCGTGGACTACGTGGTGCTGGACCGCGGCCGGACCCGCGGCCTGGCCGATACCACGTTTGTGGACGTGGCCACCAGCGCCGGCATCCGGGGCGGCATTCCGTCGGGAGGCCTGAGCAGCCCGCTGCGCCGCTACACGGCCATGCCGGTGTGGCAATTCAACGCCGCTACGCTGCCCAACAGCGAAGTTGCGGCCCGCATGGGCGTCAATTTCACCAACCTGAACGCGGGGAATCTGCCCGTTCCCATCAGCATAGCGGGCACGGTGCGCGAGCTGCCCAATGGCCCGGTGCTGGGCAGCTGGGCCGGCCGGTCCATTGCCTTTCCCGTGAACCCGCGCCAGGACAGCGTGACGGGCCACCCCGACCGCGTGGCCATTCCGCGCACGCGCACGGCCAAAACCCTGCGCTACACGCTGGTGCTCGATGCCCAGGAAACCGACCCGCGCACGCAACCCAACGACACCATTTTCCGCGACGTGGTGCTGGATAACTACTATGCCTACGACGACGGCTCGGCCGAAAATTTCGTGCAGCTGGTTGCCTACTCCACCGGCATCGCCTCGTCTTTTGCCTACCGCATCAATCTCAACCAGCCCGACAATGTGCGGGCGCTACGTCTGTATCCCGTTTTCACGGCGTCGGACCGAGCCAGCCGGCCCGTCACCATCAGCGTGTGGAGCGAGCAGAACGGCCGGCCCGCCGATATGCCGGTGGCCACCAAAACCGTGACCATGCCCAACCCGCTGCCGGCGGGAGCGCCGTATTTCGAAATCAGCTTCGACCAGCCGGTGCCGGTTGCGGGCACGTTTTACGTGGGCTACTCGCAGCCCTCGCAGGGACGTGACCTGCACTACGGCCTGGATTTGAATAATACCTTCCCGCCCGCCCACCTCTGGCGGCGCGACAACACCGGCGCCTGGGACACCGTGAGCTTCGTGCCGAAAGGCGCCGTGCGGCAGGGCGCCCTGATGATGCGGCCGGTGATGACCAACAGCGTGGTAACCGCCGCCGCCGCCGCCCGCCATGCCGAGGCTTACAGCCTGTTTCCTAACCCCACCCGTGGCACGGTAACCGTGGCCGGGCCCGCGTTTGCCCGCGCTACCGTATTCGATGCTGCGGGCCGCCGTGTATGGGAGCAACCCGCCGCACAGGCCGGCCAGGCTACGCTCGCGCTGCCCTACCTGCCCGCCGGCGTCTACACCGTACGCCTGACCCTGGCCGATGGCCAGGTACTGGGCCGCCGCCTGATGATTGAATAGGCCGGCGCGGCGGGGTACGCCCTTGAGCCAATAAAAAAACCCCCTTCGGCTGGCCGAAGGGGGTTTTTTGTGTAGCGCAAAATTAACAGCTAAGAGCTGCTGGCTGACAGCTTAGTTAGCGGGCATCAGCACCGTGTCGATTACGTGGGTCACGCCGTTTTTGGAAATAACGTCGGCCGTGGTAACGGTAGCCATGCCGCCTTTGGCATCTTTAATCATCACGCCGGTGCTATTTTTCATCACCGTCAGGGTTTCGCCCTGCACCGTGGTGAGAACCTGGCCATCGGTGAGGTTGGCGGCGGTGACGCTACCGGGCACTACGTGGTAGGTCAGGATTTTGGTGAGTGTGGGCTTCATCTCCGGCGTCACCAGGGAATTGACGGTGCCGGCGGGCAGCTTGTCGAAGGCGCTGTTGGAAGGTGCGAATACGGTGAAAGGACCGGCGCTTTTAAGAGTTTCTACCAAACCGGCGGCTTTCACGGCGGCTACCAGCGTGGTGTGGTCGGCGCTGCCTACCGCGTTGTCTACGATGTCTTTATCGGGCGTCATCATTGCACCGCCTACCATTACGCCGGCCCCTGTGCGCATGTCGCCTTTCATGTCGTCTTTGCGGGGCTTGGTTTTGGCCTTCATCTTGTCGCCCTTGTCCGATTTCCCTTTGACCTTCATCTTGCCATCATCGGCCATCTTGGTCTTGGTCATCATGCCATCGGCCTTGGTTTTGGTCTTCTCGTCGTCGCTCTTGGTTTTCATGTCCTGGGCAAAAGCGGGAGCGGTGAAAGCGACGGTAAGAGCGAGGGTTGCAAAAAATGGTTTAATCTTCATGGTTCAAAGTTGAGTAAACGAAAGAGTTAAAAAACACAGAATGCCTTATACGCAGAAGCAGGGCCAAAGGCTGACAGACGGACAATCTTGACACGAAAACCGCTTTGCGAGCAGGTCTGATACGGGACGACAAGGTTGAAGCCGAGCACGGAGCCCCACTTGAAAATACTTCCCCAAAAGCCGGCAATCAGCCATTGGGCAGTACCTTCTGCCGGAATTTCCTAGCCAACAACTTCCCTTACTGCTTATTGTTATGCCATATCCTTTCATCTTCCGGACGGGCGCTGCCCTGCTCCTGCTCGTGCCCGCCGCGTGCAGCTATGACATTGCCGAAAGGCCCACCAGTGGCCCGGTAACCGAGGCCGTCGACAACACCGCCCCCACGGCCTCGCCCCTGCGCGACGTCCGCTGGGAGCTCCGCGAGTTGGCTGGCCAGGCCGCTCCCGCCACGGAGCAAACGCCGTACCTGGTACTGGACGAAGGCCGGGCCCGCGTGGAAGGCCGCGCCGGCTGCAACCGGTTTTCGGGCCCTTACACGGCGCCCGCCGTGGGGCAGCTCCGCCTGGGGCCGCTGGCCACCACC
>JAYSZD010000032.1:0-5847 GCA_043738185.1 Hymenobacter sp.
TGATGATGAAGTCGTACTGCTCGGCGAGGGGGCGCAGGGCCTCCTTCATTTTCTCTTCGCGGTTGGGCAGGTTTATCATCTCCACCTCGGCGCCCACCAAGTCGATGTGGGAGGGCATGAGGTCGAGGTGAGGCAGAATGTTAGTGGGCAGAATAATGTCCTGAGCGTTGATGCCGTCCACCATGCACTCGTAAATGCTGTTCTGGATGTCCTTGGGGTCGTAGCCCACGCCGGAAGTAGCGTTGGCCTGGGGGTCGGCATCGACGAGCAGGGTCCGGTAGTCCAGCGCGGCCAGGGACGCCGCAAGGTTGATGGAGGTAGTGGTTTTGCCCACCCCGCCTTTCTGATTGGCTACCGCGATGATTTTTCCCATGAGTCTCTAGTTGTCAGTTGTCAGTTGTTCGTTGTCAGTTGCTGGCTGTTTGGGCTTCAATGTTAATTCGTGGGCCTTCTGAGCCTCACAGCCTAACTACTGATAACGAACAACTGACAACCAAAAGCTAATAACTTTTGCCGTAGCATTGCACAAAGATACATTCTTTCCCTGTTCGCATGGCCCCTTTTTTGGCACGTTGGGCTAGCTTATCAGCTAAACCGTTTGGATTCTGGCTGGGCTTGCTAACCCTGGCGGGCTGCCACGATGCGGCACGCCCGGCCGCCGACGAGCGTCGTGTGTTCCGCTACAACCAGCCCGAAGCCCTCTCCTCGCTCGACCCGGCTTTTGCTCGTAACCAGGCCAATTCCTGGGCCGTGGGGCAGCTCTACAATGGCTTGATGGAGCTTGATTCGGCGCTGCTGCCGGTGCCCGCGCTGGCCCGGCGCTACAGCATTTCGCCCGATGGGCGGCGCTACACCTTCGTGCTGCGGCAGGGCGTGCGGTTTCACAACAGTGAGGCGTTTGCCGACGGCCAGGGCCGCGAAGTGAACGCGGCCGACTTTGTGTACAGCTTCAAGCGCATCCTCGACGCGGCCACGGCCAGCTCCGGCGGCTGGATTTTCCGGGGCAAAGTGCTGGAAAAGGCCGACGGCAGCATCAGCGACACGGCTTTCGTGGCGGCGAATGATTCCACGTTCCGCATTCACCTCAAGGAGCCGTTCATTCCCTTTCTGGGCATCCTCACCATGCCGTATGCCTACGTGGTGCCGCACGAGGCCGTGACGCGGTATGGCAAGGACTTCCGCGAGCACCCGGTGGGCACGGGGCCGTTCCGGTTCAAGCTCTGGGACGATGGCAACGTGCTGCTCTACGAGCGCAACCCCAACTACTGGCGCCGCGATGAAAAGGGCCGCGCCCTGCCGTATCTGGATGCCGTGGCCGTGAGCTTTTTACCGGACCGCAAAACCGAGTTCCTGACCTTCATGCAGGGCAAGCTGGATTTCCTGTCCGGCATCCGGGCAGGCTCGCGCGACCTCATCATGCACCCCGACGGTACCGTTCGGGACGACTTCAAAGGCAAGTTCACGGTGCAGAAAGCGCCGTATCTGAACACCGAGTACCTGGGTTTTCAGCTCGATTCGGCCAATCTGATTGGGGAGCAGGCCGAGCAGGGCCGGGCCTTGCGCGACAAGCGCGTGCGCCAGGCCCTTAACTACGCCATCAACAAGCCCGAAATGCTGAAGTACCTGCTTAATGGCGTGGGTAACCCCGGCACTTCCGGCTTCGTGCCCACGGCCCTGCCCTCGTTCTCCGAAAAGGAAGTGCCCGGCTACATGTACCAGCCCCAGCAGGCCCGCCAACTGCTGCGCGCGGCCGGCTATGGCCCGCAGCGCCCGCTGAAGCTACGCCTGAGCACGGTGCTCGAACGCAAGGAAATCGGGGAATACCTGCAGAAGCAGTGGGCCGACGTGGGCGTGCAGGTGCAGATTGACATCAACCAGTCGGCCGCGCAGCAGGATTTGGTCGACAACGGCCGGGTGGCTTTCTTCGCCAAAAGCTGGCTGGGCGACTACCCCGATGCCGAAAACTACCTGGCCCTGTTCTACAGCCCCAATTTCAGCCCCGCCGGCCCCGACAAAACCCACTTCAAAAGCGCGGCCTACGACCAGCTCTACGACGAGGCCCGCCGCACCCAGGACGTGGCCCGGCGCACGGCGCTCTACCAGGCCATGGACCGCATTGTGGTGGAAGAAAGCCCGGTTATCAGCCTGTATTACGACGAAGTGGTGCGCCTGACCCAGAACAACGTGCGCGGCCTGGCGCCCAACCCCATGAACCAGCTGCTGCTGGAACGGGTGCGCAAGGAGTAGCCAGGGCCGTGCGGAGAAGCTATTCAGTGGCGCCGCCTACCTGGGCCAGCTGGTCGAGCTGCATGCCGAGGGTGGAAACGAGTTTGTTCACGTTTGCGGGCGCCCCTTCCACCACCACTACCTTTTTGAGCAGGCCATTGGGTTGCTGAATGCCAATAATAGTGGTCGGTAAATCGGTGGTGTAGGCCGCGTACCGGTCCTCAAACTGGTCAAAGTGGGCTTCCTGGGCAGTGCGCAGCATATCGGCAACGGTGGCGGCGGGCAATTTCAGGTCCCGCTGGCCCATGAGCGGCACGTAGCGGCGGCCCTCGTACATGACGCGGCCGTCGGCATACACTTTCATACTGTAGGTCGGGCACTTGCCCATGCAGGCCGTGCGCTCGAAAGTGAGCACCGGGCCGCCCTCCTGCCTGGCCCGAGGCGCCTGCGTGCCAGGGGAGGCTTGCTGCATGGCGGCAACGCCCTTCGGAGCGCAATTGGGCAGGGCAAGCCCGCAGGCAAGCGAGAGGAGCAGCGTAGGGAATAAGCGCATAAGCGGGAACGATAAGCCGGCGTGTGAGGTAAATCGGATTGCAAATAGGCCAATAAAAAGCCGGCAGAACGAAACCCGTGCTTCGGTTGCGTTCTGCCGGCTTCTCAACCGAAGGGAGGCGAAGCTTAGGACTGCTTTTTCTTGGCTTGGGCCTCGCGCTCCTGCGCGGCTTTCATGGCTTCTGCAATGCGGTTTTGCAGGCCGCCGGGCTTCTTGTCCTTGTTCTTGATTTTGTTGGCGTCGAGCTGGGCGCGGATTTTGGTGTCGTCCACGAAGGCTTTGGTGATGGCCTGCTGGGCAAAAGTCACCACGTTCGACACGAAGTAGTACCACGTCAGGCCCGCCGCGAAGCTGTTCAGCACAAACAGGAAGATGATGGGCATCAGGTAGCTGTAGGTCTTCATCGGGCCCTGCATGGCCGTGTTGGTCTGGTTGCTCTGCCAGGTCATGAGCAGGGTGGAGGCCGTCATCAGCAGCGTAAACATGCTGATGTGGTCGCCGTACCACTTCACGTAGAACGGCAGCCGGGCAAACACGTCGTAGCTGCTCAGGTCCTTGGCCCACAGGAAGCTTTCCTGCCGCAGCTCGATGGCGTTGGGGAAGAACTGGAACATGGCGAACAGAATAGGCATCGTGAGCAGCGTGGGCACGCAGCCGCTCAGCGGACTCACCCCGAAGGTGGAGTAGAGCTTCATCGTCTCCTGCTGCACCTTGGTGGCGTCGTCGCCGTACTTTTCCTTGAGTGCGTCAATCTCCGGCTTCAGCACTTTCATGCGAGCCTGGCTCTCGTAGGTTTTGTACGTCAGCGGCCACGTTACCAGCTTGATGAGTACCACCAGCAGCAGAATGATGATGCCGTAGGAGCTGATGTACTGCTCCAGGAAGTGAAACACGGGCAGCACTACAAAGCGGTTTATCCAGCGGAACAAGCCCCAGCCCAGTGTTACGTTACGGTCGAATTCAGGCGTCACGTCCTTCAGCAACTCAAGCGAGTTTGGGCCGAAGAAAAAGCGGTACTGGCCGCGGCCCTGCTGCACCTCGCTCAAAGGCAGCGTGAGCGTAGTGCTCAGCGTTTTGATGGTGGTGGAGTCGGCCAGGTTCACGTTCGAGTTGAACGTGCCCCCGGCGAAGGGCTGCTGGTCGGCGATGAGGCCGGCGATAAAAAAATTGTGCTTGTGCGAGGCCCACTTCACCGGGCCGGCGGCCTTGATTTCCTCGGGGCTATCGCTGGCTTCGGCCAGCTCGAGGCCGCCGGCGGCCAGGTAGTGGTTGATGGTGGTGTGGTTGCGGTTTTGGGCCAAGTCCTGCTCGGTCTGCCGCACCCGGTCCACGAAGGTGAAGGTGAGCGGCTCCTTGGCCACCGTGCGCTCCAGGCCGTTCAGGCGCAGGTCGTACTTCAGCTCGTAGCTGTTGGCGGGCAGCGAATACGTCTGCACCACGCTGCCGCCGGCCACCGGCGCCGTGAAGGTGATAACCGAGGCGCCCCCGGCCGCCTGCGACGTAGCGGGCTGAAACACCAAATCCGAGAACTTGATGACTTTGCCGTCGATGGTGCGGAACTGGGTGTCCATGCGGGCGCTTTTCGCATCGAACAAGTCCAGGGGCTGGCCGCCGAAGGTCTTGTACTTCTTCAGGCGCACGGCGGTCACGCGGCCGCCCCGGGTCGAGAAGGTAACGTTGAGGTTCTCGTTGCTGAGGGCCACATCCTGCACCACCGCGCCGCTGGTCGCAGCGGTATCAAGGGCGGCTTCGGGGGCAAAGGCGGGTGCGGCGGCGGGTGTGGCCGCCGGAGCCGAGGCCGCGGTGGGGGCGGGCGTTTTGCCGGGAGCTTTCGCATCTTCTGTTTTCGGGCTGAAAAAGAAGAGGTAAATGAGAAGCAAGGCCGAAATCAGGAAAAGGCCGGTTGCTGAATTTTTATCCATTGGTAAGTAAGGTTGCGAAAGGGCAAAGGTACGGGGTGGTATGCGTAATGAGGCACAAATAATGCACGTCATGCTGAGCGCAGCCGAAGCATCTCTACCGCCATACTAAAATTGATTAGTTGTGCGGTAGAGATGCTTCGACAAGCTCAGCATGACGGACATTTTGGCTGATGCGTGCCGCGTTTTACCCCTTGCGGTGCTGGATGGCGGCCCGCACGAAGCGCACGAACAGCGGGTGGGGCTGCTCCACGGTGCTTTTCAGCTCGGGGTGAAACTGGCCGGCCACAAACCACGGGTGGTTGGGCAGCTCGATGACCTCGACCAGGCCGGTGTCGGGGTTGGTGCCGGTCATCTGCATGCCGGCTTCTTCGAATTGGGCCAGAAACTGGTTGTTGAACTCGTAGCGGTGGCGGTGGCGCTCGCTGATGTGGTTGCGGCCGTAGGCTTTGGCCGCTTTCGAGCCGCGGCGCAGGTCGCAGGCGTAGGCGCCCAGGCGCATGGTGCCGCCCTTCAGGGTAATGTTTTTCTGCTCCTCCATCATGGCCACCACGGGGTTGGGCGTGAGGGCGTCCATCTCCGTGGAGTTGGCGCCGGGCAGGCCCAGCACATGGCGGGCGTATTCCACCACGGCCACCTGCATGCCCAGGCAGATGCCGAAGAAGGGAATGTTGTTTTCCCGCACGTGGCGCACGGCGTTGATTTTGCCCTCGAAGCCCCGCTCGCCGAAGCCGGGCGCCACCAGCACGCCGTCGCAGCCGTGCAGCAGGTCGGCCACGTTGTCGGCCGTGATGTGCTCCGATTGGATGCTGCGTATGGTCACCTTGCACTCGTTTTGCGCCCCGGCGTGCACAAACGCCTCGTTGATGGACTTGTAGGCATCGGGCAGCTCCACGTACTTGCCCACCAGGGCAATGGTCACTTCCTCGGTCGGGTTTTTCAGCTTGCCCAGGAAGTCTTTCCAGGCTTCCAGGTCGGGCTGCATGGCGCCGCCGGTCAGTTTCAGGCGCTTTATCACTCGCTCGTCCAGCCCTTCCTTGCGCATGAGCAGCGGCACGGAATAAATGCTGTCGGCATCGAGGCTTTCGATAACGGAATTGATTTTAACGTTGCAGAACAGCGCGATTTTGCGGCGCATTTCGGCCGGAA
>JAYSZD010000033.1:0-2360 GCA_043738185.1 Hymenobacter sp.
GAGAAGTTGTAGTGCCAGAGGTCGCGCAGCTGCGCGTTGCGGACGGCGTTGGCGCCCGTGTTTTCCAGCAGCAGGTTGTTGTAGAATCGTACCGGGTCAGGAATCAGGCTGGTGTAGAAGGGCCGGAACAATTCCGCGAGCGGCATTTCAAAAGTGTCGTTGCCGCCGTCATTATATTGATTGGCAAGGCTCGTATTGCCAAACCGGGCGTAGTTTCCCGGCCCATCCCATAGGTCCAGCAGAGTGCGGGCAAAAATTTCCTCGGAAACAAAAGGATGATTTAAGTCCAGTGGACGAGGAACATCAGAACGGGTATATACCTCGGTTCGCCAGCGGGCGTGGTTGCCTCCCCCAACTTCGTTCAGGCCGGATTCCTGGTCGAGTACGTTCCGGGTCATCTCGTCCATTATGTAGGAGAAGGCATCGGCGAACCCCTCGGTGATGGTGGTATGGGGGTACTTGTTGTTGCGCTCGGCGTAATGGAGTCCTCCTGTCTCGGACAGCCAACGGCCCCTTTGCACTTCGTGCATGGCAAAGTGACCAAACTCATGCATTGCGGTTCGCTCGGAGCCTAGCACATCTATCTCAAAATGAATGTTGCGCGTGAAACGGGCATAATAGGCGCCTTCGCCAGGGTCCTCAATCTTGATGGCCAGGGTGGAGGTGAAATTGGCCGCGGCTCCCAGCTCCTGCTGCAAGAGTTGCTTCGACCACTTTATCCAGGTGAAGGTGCGCCCCGCGCTGTTGGGGTCCAGCGAAATTTCCCGGTTGCCGCCCACCGCGCTGCCAAAGTTGAGGGTTTGGCGGGTGCTGCTGTTGTAGCTAAGCTGCTGCCGGCCGGTTTCAATCCGGGTCCAGCTGTACCAGGCGCCGGACCGCTTAATCCGCACCTTCTCGGGGCTGTCAATTAACTCAACGGATAGATAGACCTGAATTTTACTGGTGTTGATGGAGCAATGGTCGAACTCCACCACGCGGCTACCGTTCTCAATTACGAAGCCCTGGTCGTCGGTGTATAGTTCCTTGATGGTCATATCCGGCCCGACGTCCACGCTGCGCATAATCCGCACCCGAGCATTTTTCAAGGCGATGGGTACTGCTGTTTTTGGCGTAGGTCCGTCGCGGTCGTGCATGGTGAAAATACGCACGTTTTCAATCCGGCCCCGGTAGCGCCGCTGGCCCAAGCCACACCCGTCGCGGGCCAGCGGGTCCTGAGGCGTGGCATTTTCCGAGTTCGTAGGCGAAACATAGCGCATGGGCACGGCGTAGGCGAGGCCCTCCACGAAGCGCATTCCGATATAATCCTGCGGGCCGGCCTCCTCGTTGGCCCCGATGTTGGATACGGGTATCGCGCTGCGGGGCACACTGAGCCGGGCGGGGGCGGTGGCCTCATTGCCCACCAGCCAGGAGCGCCGCAGGCGGGCGTAATCGGCTACGTCCCATATTTCGGCGCTGCCATAGGGCGTGAAGTAAACGTAACAGTCGTGGTTGATTAAAGTATTCGCGCCGTCTCGCATCGTCGCAAGCGTGGCCGTAACCCGAACCGGATAATACGGCAGCTGCGCCGGGGAGTAGTTGAGCCGAATTGAAACGGTAGTGGCGGCACTGGCTGACAAGGACCGATAAGCGGGCTGGTCAGCCAGTACCGCTTGTAACAGGTAAGAAACGGAGGACTTGGCCGCAACCAATTCAAACTGTGCTTGCCCGGCTTGCGGCAGCACTTCAAGCTGTAGGCTCAGCTGCCCACTCAGCTGCGTGGTCTCGTACGACTGAAAACGCATTCGCAGCGATTTAAACTCGGCTTGCGTCGTGTCGGTGTTGGTTGCCTGCGCGTAGCCCGTTAGGTTTAGGCCAAGCAGTAGGAAGAGGAAAGAGTAGAAGTGTTTCATGGTTCAGCGGGGGATTTTATAGGTGAGCAGTTCCCAGGTTTGGTTGTTGGTGTAGACGATTTTGGTGATGCCGACGTAGCGGCTGCGGTAGAGGTGGCGAATCCAGTTAAATTGCGTGGAATCGACCTTGCTGCCGTAGTCGGGAATGAGGTGCACGGACTGGTGGAACGTGCCGGCCGGCGTCACGACAGCGGCCGTGTCGGCCACGCTGAGTTGGTTGAGCAGCTGCTGGCCCGGCCGGAACGGGTAGCCAAAGGCGATTTCTGGCGGGTAGAGGGTGGCCACCTGCGACACCTGGTCCACGTACCAGTGCTGGCCGTAGAAGACCGGGTTGGAGCGGTATATTTCGATGCCGGGCTCTGGCGTGCCGGGCGTGCCGGGAAAGTATACCCGGTTGGAGTGGGTGGTGCCCAGCCCGTAGCCCACCACGCAGGGGCTGCGCGGGTCGCCGCCCTGGGGCTGGGTCAGGTG